>JAKFXV010000050.1 GCA_021731205.1 Nocardioides sp.
GGCTCCTGCGCGAGTCGTCGCCGGTGTGGTTGAAACCACGTGCATACCGCGATCGGCCAGCAGTGCCAACGAGTCGACCGCGCTCAGCCAGCCGGTGAGCGGCTGGGGGCGGGTTCCCGGAGCAAGCGCCGCCGGCACGGGTTGAAGCGGCGTCGGTGCGATCGCCCCCCGAGCGGAGTCGAGCAGGTGACCGATGGCCCGAACACCCGACCGGGTGCCCTCCAGGACCGGGATTCCGAGCCCACGCAGACGGGCGGCCTGCACCTGGTCCGTTGCTGCAGGCACGTTGGAGATCACGACCAGCGGCTTGTCGGTGTCGCTCGCGACGGCCTCGAGCGCGCGCTGGTAGGCCTGGTCGCCGTCGTACTCCTCGACGAGATCGACCGCCAGGGCGACCAGCTCGACGTGCGGTTCGTCCGCGAGCGCGCCCAAGCAGGTGCCGAACAGTGTCTCGGTGTCGACACCGCGGCCCCAGACGTCCAGCGGGTTGGTCACGACGAGTCCCTCGTCGAGGACCTCCGCTAGTGCCTGTCGGCACTTGCCGCCCAACGTTGCGAACGGCACCGACTCCGCCGCAGCGACGTCGACCATGAGCACCCGTTCGGCACCCGAGTCGTGGACCGTCGCGATTCCGTGCCCCGGCTCGCCGACTCCTCTGGAGACCCGCCTGCCGACGGACATCAATTCCAGGGTGTCGACGAACTCCTCGACGTCTCCGCAGCGGTGCACGCCGTACGTCGCGAACAGGGCCTCCCAGGCGGCATCGGCGCCGGCTACGGCTCCGGAGTGAGCGGTGACCATCGCTCGTCCCGCGATCGAGGTGCCGACGGTGAGAGCCACCACCGGTATGCCCAGGGCCGCGGCACGGGCCAACTGCTCGCGGATCAGGTCCGGCTCACGGATGGTTTCGAGGAACAGTCCCACGACGGTCGTCTGCGGCTGATCCAGGATCCAGCGAAGGTACTCACCCGTTGTCGTCACCAGCTCCTGCCCCGACGAGATGGCCACTGAGAACTCGAGTCGCCGGTGGCTGCGCAGCAGGGCGGAGAACACCGAACCCGAATGGGTGATCAAGGCGATGCCGCCCGGGACGAGTCGGTCTCGCTCGAGGTAGCCGAGGGCGCGCAGGCCATGCCAGGGATTGACGAAACCCATGCAGCCGGCGCCGCACACGGCGATCCGAGCTCCGACGGCGGCCCGGATCTGGGCGGCCTGTCCGAAGGCGCTCCCGAACGCCACGGCGGCGCCCGCCCCGGCTTCGACCGCCAGCTCGAGGTGGGTTGGCAGCAACCGGTCGGGGATACCGAGCAGCACGAGATCGACCGGACCGTCCAGCTCGCTCAACGAGGGCACACACGGCCGTCCCTGGATCTCGGTGTACGCCGGGTTGACGAAGTGCACGCGTTCCACCCCGTGGCTGCGCAGCGCCTCGATCGCCAGTCGTTCTCCGAAAGAGCCGGAGCGGTTACTGGCGCCCACGACCGCCAGCGATCGGGCCGCTAGCATCCGGTCCAGGTTCGCCATCGTCCCCGCTATCTGTCATCTTGACTCGTCGTTCAACGGCGTGGGTACGGTAGCGCGAAAGCGGCCGCAGGCAGGAAGGCAATCGAGGGCATGGAGAACCAGGCGGGTGACGAACGCCGAGCCCAGATGCTCGCGGCTGCCGCCGAGTTGATCGCTGAGCGCGGCTTCGCGCAGACCCGGATCGCCGATGTTGCGGGTCGGGTCGGGGCGAGCCCGGGCCTGGTCGTCTACTACTTCGAGACCAAGGACAAGCTGCTCACCGAGGCACTGCGCCACTCCGAGTCGGCGTTCTACGTCGCCGCAGAGGAGTTGTTGCACAGTCGATCGACCACGGCGCAGCGGCTGGAGTCGTTGGTGACGCTGACGTTCGAGTCGAAGTCCCAAGCGGACTTCGCGGGCTCGTGGGGCCTGTGGTTCGACCTGTGGACTCAGGCGTTCAGGCACGCACAGGTTGCCGCAGATCGGCAGTTGCTCGATGACCAGTGGCGCACGCTCATCGAGCGGGTGGTTCGTTCTGGGATCGAGGACGGCGAGATCGCCGGGGGCGTCGACGGTGTCGACGCGGAGGAGTTCGCCGTCAGCTGGGCGGCGTACCTCGACGGGCTGTCGGTTCAGGTCGCCCTGGATGACCCCCGAGTCGACGTTGCCAGGGCCAAACGCCTGGCGCTGCACTTCGCGGCGCGCGAGCTCGGCCTCAACCTGGACTGACGTTACGCCCCGAACTGACGCCCAGAAAATGACGTTGGGCCCGCGGCCGAAGCCGCGGACCCAACGCTGGTGATGGTGTTACAGAACGGGTACTGCCAATGCGGTTTGTCCCTACTTGTGAAACGTTAACCAGTGAAGCTCCAGCGAAGTCAACGCCTGCCGATCAGGACTTGGCGACAGCGCCGCCGATCTTCTCCGAGATGATGCCGAGCACGTTGCCGATGACCAGCGAGATCGCCGAGGCCAGGAACAACTTGACCGGATCAGAGGCGCCCTCGGCCGTGACGTACACACCGCTGAGGAACAGTCCAGCCGTCGGTGCGTAACCGAATACCTGACCGGGGATGAAGCCCAGGGCGGGGAGGTACGCCGCGAGGATGAGGACGATGATCGCGATGCCCACGCACAGGCCGGCCGCGATGCTCGCATTGAAGGTCAGCTTGGTGAAGGTGAACAGCGAGATGGTGGCGATCAAGACGCCCCACACGTTTGCGGCGACGGACTTGGTGATGCCCTCAGTGCCACCGCCGGCGGCGTAGAAGCTGGCCCAACCGATGAAGGTGACCCAGATGACCCAGTAGACCGAGGCGACCTCGAGCCACGCGGACGTTGCGATGCCACCCATAACGCCGATGACGACGGCAAGTGCTGTGATGATTCCCATATAGGTTCTCCCTTATCTGCGCGATTGAGCGCCGACCGCTGGCCCGGAAGCAGCTCCTTGTCCTTGAAGGAGTCGCCTTCCCTGCCCAGACTGCGCGTCGTACTCCAGTGGGCGCCTGGTCGCTGCGGCGAAGTCGTTGCCGCGTCCGAGGTTGTGCCACCATCGCGGCGCCTTGGACAAAGTGACACGCATCACCATGAACGGCAAGTGAAGATTCTCAGGTTTTCCTCAGGAACGGGAAATCTGGCCTTTACGTGACCGGCCCTGGAACTATCACCCGAACCGGCGTTCGAACGTCCTCAGTCGCCCCGTCTCGTGCTCAGGAACCGGGCAGCACGCGGAGCGCGTCGGCGGCGAGGATGCAGGTGACGCGGCCGCCGGGAGCCGCCCAGGAAGGCACCTGTCCGGCCGAGTGCGCAACCTCGGCTTCGAGCCGGATCGTGCCGGTGCTGAGGCTGACGACACTCCGGGCCCCACGGTAGGTCACCGTCTCGACCTGTGCAGTCAGGCGGGTTCCGTCAGCCTCGGTGTGGTCGTCGGGAGGCAGCACGCGCACCCGCTCGGGCCGGATCATCACGTGTACGTGGTCCCCGATGTGGCCGCTCGCGCTCACGACCGACAGCGTGTGGTCGCCGACCCGGCAGGTGAGCGTGCCACCGCTGGACCCCGTCACCCGCGCCGGCCACAGGTTGGCGTTGCCCAAGAACGTCGCGACGTACGCCGACGCGGGGGTGCCGTACACCTCGCTCGGGGTGCCGACCTGCTCGACCTTGCCCTGGACCAGAACTGCGAGGCGGTCCGACATCGTCAACGCCTCCTCCTGATCGTGAGTCACGTAGACGAACGTCGTGCGCACGGCCTGCTGCAAGGCCCTGAGCTCGGTCTGTAGCGAGGCCCGGAGGCGGGCATCCAACGCGCCGAGGGGTTCGTCGAGCAACAGCACCTTGGGCTCGAGCACCAGCGCCCGTGCCAATGCGACGCGCTGCTGCTGCCCTCCGGACAGTTGATGTGGGCGACGTTTGGCGAGAGCGCTCAACTCCACCAGCTCCAGCGCTCGCCCGATTTTGCTCGCCGCGTCCGCGCCCTGGATGCCGGCGTACTTCAGACCGAAGGCCACGTTGTCCTGAACCGACAAGAAGGGGAACAACGCATAGGACTGGAAGACCGTATTGACCGGTCTTCGGTGGGCGGGGACCTTCGTGAGATCAGTTCCGTCCAGCGTGATCTCGCCGGCATCGGGCTCCTCGAACCCCGCGATCATCCGCAGCGTGGTCGTCTTCCCGCACCCTGACTCCCCCAGCAGCGAGAAGAACTCGCCGGCGCCGATCTCCAGTGACAGCTCATCGACTGCTCGCACGGGCGGAACCCCGGCGTACGCCTTCACCAAGCCGCGTAGGCTCAGCGCCCCTCCGCTCACGTTTCCTCCTGGTGAGCTCGCAGTTCGAGCGCAACTGCGCGCTCTCTCGCTTCGCTCACGGTGCCTCCTGGTGAGCTCGCAGTTCGAGCGCAACTGCGCGCTCTCTCGCTTCGCTCACTGGTGGGGCCCGACCCGGGCCGCCAAAGTCTCCACGTTCGCCACGAAGCGGTCGACATCGGCGTCGGTGTGCTGCACCGAGACCAGCCACTGCTCGATCTTGCCCCAGGGCGGCAGGAACACCCCCCCGTTGTGCTGCACCAGCCAGTGCGCCTGCCCCAGCCGCTCGTCGACCTCCAGGAAGTCGCGGTAGTTGCGGATCGGATCGGCACGGAAGGCGATGCACCCCTTGGCGCCCGCTCGGACCACATGCCAGGGCAACCCGTGCCGCGCGATGATGGCGCCGATCTCGGCCTCCAGCCGCTGGCCGAGGCGCTCGAGGTGTGCGTAGGCGGACTCGGTCGCGACCTCGGTCAGCATCGCCCGCGCGGCGGCCATGGCCAGCGGGTTCCCGTTGAACGTCCCGACCTGTTCGTAGGTGCCGTCCGCGATCAGGCCCATCAGCGCCGCCGTGCCGCCGATCGCTGCAGTCGAGACGCCCCCGCCCATGGACTTGGCCAGACAGACCAGATCGGGCGTCACCCCCGACGCGGCGCTCACCCCACCCGGGCCGACGGTCAGCCCGGTCTTGACCTCGTCGAAAGCGAGCAGCACGTCATGCGCGTGCAGCAACTCCTTGAGTCCGGCGAGATAGCCGGGGTCGGGGTGGATGATGCCGGCGTTCATCATCAGCGGCTCGAGGATCATCCCGGCGATCTCACCGGCTCGCGCCGTGAGCACCCGTTCGACCGCGGCGAGGTCGTTGAAGGCCACGACATCCACCAGGTCGACGATGGCCTGAGGGATGCCCGCTTGCGCTGCGCAGGCGTACGGCGATCGGGCCGGACCCGCTTCGTCGAGGTCGGGCATGACCGACACCTGCACCGAGTCGTGGTGTCCGTGGTAGCAGCCCTCGACCTTGATGATCCGCTCCCGGCCGGTGGCCGCTCGCATCAGATGGATCGCGTCCATGGTGGCTTCGGTGCCGGAGTTCGCGAAGCGCCACAACGGCAGCCCCCATCTTGCGGCGAGTTCGGTGGCCACGGCGATCGCGTCCTCCGTGGGCTGCGCGAAATGCGTGCCGAGCGCGACTCGAGCCTGCACTGCCCGGACGATCGCCGGGTGCGCGTGGCCCGCCAACGACACGCCGTACCCCCCGTGGAAGTCGCTGTACGCCGTCCCGTCGACGTCAAACACCAGCGGACCGGCACCGTGGCTCATCCAGACCGCCTGCGGCTCGGCGATCTGCCAGTTCGAGGTCGCTCCCCCGGCCAGCACGCCCTGCGAGCGTTCGATGAGCCGGCGCGACCTGGGCTGGCGGGCCAAGAACACCTCGCTCTGCTCCGCGATCAAGGTGTCGAGTTGATCGGTGGTGGTGTCCAACTTCGGTGCCCCGAGGGTGGTCACGTGCGGCTCCTTTCGAGTGCCTGAGAGGCACCCAGTACAGCATTGACTGGCCGTTCAGTCCATGACACCTTGGGTTCCCATGAAGCAGCCAGGCGCGTGGCGGGCGGTCGAGCGCGACATCAGCAGACGGACCTTTCTCAAGGCCGGCGGTGGCGTCGCCGCCGCAGCCGGATTGCTCAGCGCGTGCGGTGGTGGCACAGCGGGCCCGGGTTCCCCGAACGCCTCCGCGGTGCAGATCGCGAGCCCGACCAATCCCGTCCGGTGGCCGATCCACGATGACGTGCCGATGATCGCGTCGGGCCTGAAGCCCGAGGCCGGGAGCACGCTGAAGATCTACAACTACGCCGACTACCTGAGCCCTCGAGTGATCAAGAACTTCGAGCGCGACTACTCCGTCAACGTCGAGTTGGCCACTTTCAACGACACGGAGGAGGCGATAGGCAAGATCGCCTCGGGTGGGCTGGGCTACGACATCTACTTCCCGTCGTACGACCAGATCGGCAAGCTGGTCGCGGCCAAGCTCGTCCAGCCCCTCAACCAGGACTACCTCGCAAACATCTCCTCGGTCTGGCCGCAGTTCACCGACCCGTGGTACGACCTCGGCTGGCAGTACTCCGTCCCGTACACGACGTACACCACGGGCGTCGGCTGGCGCACCGATCAGGTGAACACCGACGTGGCGAGCCTGCCCAACCCCTACGACGCGCTGTGGGATCCGAGCGTGGCCGACAAGATCGCCATCATCGACGACTGGCATGTCGCGATGGCCATGGTGTTGCTCCGGGAAGGCAACTACGACATCAACAGCGAGAGCTCGGAGGACATCGCGCTGATCCGCACCCGGCTGCTGGAGCTGGCCGCAGCCACGGACCCCAAGGTCACCATCACGATGTACAACGACCTGCCGGCGGGCCAACTCGGCTTGTGCCAGATGTGGTCTGGCGACGTCGTTAACGCGGTCTACTACCTCCCGAAGGGTCAGCGCCCTGACATCTTGCGCTACTGGTTCCCCGAGGATGGCCGGGGCATGGTCGACAACGACCTGATGATGATCCTGGCGGGGGGTCAGAACCCCGTGGCGGCCCACTACTTCTTGAACTACCTGCTCGACGAGCAGGTGTCTCTCGCAAACTTCGGCTTCACCGGCTATCAGCCTCCGCAGAACGTCATCAATCCGACGCGCCTGGTCGAGGACGGTTACCTCCCCGAGAACCTGCGCACGGCAACCGTGCTCCCTGAATGGTTCGACTCCGGCACCCGACTGCTGGGCATGCCGATCGAAGTCGAGCAGCAGTGGCTCAACGTCTGGCAGGAGTTCAAGGCGGGTGCCTGACCGCTTGCCACGAGGGGGGAGCCCGGCTCCCCGCTGGCTGTGGCCGGCTCTGGCAGCGCCGGGAACCGCCTGGTTGCTGGTGTTCCTCGTGGCCCCGATGTACCTCGTGGCGGCGATCCTCTTCGGCACGATCGACCCGATCCTGCGCCGCCCGATCCCGGTGTGGAACCCAGCCGACTGGGACCCGACCCAGTTCCAGTACGTCTGGTCGCGTCTCTCCGGTGCGGACGGCTTCTTCGGCCCTGCGCTGCTGCGCACTGCGTTGTACGTCGGCACGGCCAGCGTCCTGTGTCTGCTGATCGCCTACCCGGTGGCGTACTACGCCGCGCGGATCGCCGATCGCAGGCGCGGCATGCTCCTGGCCGCACTGATCGCGCCGTTCTGGATCAGCTACATGATGCGCATGCTGGCCTGGGTGAACCTGCTCCAGAACGACGGTCTGGTCAACCAGCTGATCACTCTCGGCGGGCTCTTCGACACCGAGATCGACTGGCTGGGCGGCCGGGCCACGACGGTGGTCCTCGGACTGACCTATGGCTATGTGCCCTACATGATCCTGCCCCTCTACGCCGGCCTGGATCGGATCCCCGCGTCGATGATCGAGGCCGGCCGTGACCTCGGCGCTAATCGGTTCCAGACCTGGCGTCGGGTGACGTGGCCGATGTCGAGGCCGGCCGTCGTCACGGCCGTGATCTTGACCTGCCTCCCGATGCTGGGCGACTACTTCACCTCCGATCTGTTGTCGGGCAACCCACGCACCTCGATGGTGGGCAACCTGATCAACTCGGCCGTCCTCACGCCTGGCCAGACCGGGCAGGCGGCGGCGTTCGTCCTGCTGCTCCTGCTCGTCTCGATCGTGCCGATGGGCCTCTACATCCGCGTGACCCGGGACGGAGAGGCGACGCGCACATGAGCGCGATGACAACGAACCGGGTGCGGAGGTTCGCCGGCTTCCGCAGGGCCCCCGTGCTGACGACGGTGACCGCGGTGTATCTGCTCTGGTCGCTGGTGCCCGTGCTCATCGCCGTGGCCTTCTCGTTCAACGACGGCCGCTCGCGCACCCAGTGGCAGGGCTTCTCGCTGCGCTGGTACGTCGGCGACCCATTGCGGTCGGTGCTCCACGACGACGCCTTGCAGACGGCCCTGCTGCACACCTTCCGGCTGGGCTTGATCGTCACGCTGATCACGGTGCCGCTCGGCACGCTGCTGGCCCTCGGCCTGGATCGTTGGCGCGGCCGGCTGCCCGCGGGAGCGAACTTCTTGGTCCTGCTGTCGTTCGTGCTTCCTGAGGTGCTGCTCGCGGTGTCCCTGCTCTTCGTGGCCACGACGCTGACCTCCACCTTCGTCACGCCGGTGCGGCTGGGCACCGTGGGCCAGGTGATCGGCTTGGTGACCTTCCAACTGTCCTATCCCGTGATCATCGTGCGCGCGCGGTTGCTGACGATCGGGCGTCACTACGAGGAGGCGGCCGTCGACCTCGGGGCCTCACCGCTTACCGCGATCCGTCGAGTGCTGTTGCCGATGACGGCGCCGGCGATCATCGCCTCGGCCGTGTTGGTGTTCGCCGACGTGATCGACAACTTCGTGCTCGTGCGCTATCTCTCGGGGGGCGCGTCCACCGAGCCGGTTTCGGTGAAGATCTACAACACCGCGCGCGCCGCCCCTACGCCGGCACTGAACGCAGTAGCCACCCTGGTCCTGGTGGCGTCGTTGTTGGCTGTGACGCTGGGCTACCTCGCGTGGCGACGGTTCACTCGCGACGAGGCGAGCGCCGGCGGACTCGGCGCCTTCACCGGCGAGGCCTAGTGGCGCGCGCCACTGGCGGCGTACCCTCGAGGAACGCGGTGCCGCCTTCGACCCGAGGTGCGGCCTCCCACGCTCGACGCCGCGGACCAGAGGAGTCGGCTTGACCCGCTATCTACCCAAGTACCTCGCGATGTACGCCGTGCTGGCGGTGGTGTTCGCCACGGTGAGCGCCGCGATCGGGTTCCCCAGCATGCTCGGTGTGCTGCTCCCCGGGTTGCTGGCGGCGCTGGTGGGTGCAGGCTTCGTCAAGGACCACCTGCAGCTGCCGAGCGAGCGTCAGCGTGCCGAGTTCACGGCCTGGGCTGCAGGCACCTCGGCGCTGTTGGGGGCGGCCTTGTTCGCACTTGCCAGCAACCTGGCCGGGCGCAATCCCGACTCCCCCGCCGCAGGTCGCCCGGACGTCGAGCTGAGGCAGGTACTCGTGTTGGCGGCGGTGATGTTCGCCCTGAACGCGCTCACGATCTACGTCGGCTCCGGTATCGGGGCCCGCGGGGCCTACCACCGAATCGCCTACCCCGAGTCGACGCCCGGCGACTCCCCCGGAGCAGATCTCTCGCGAAGCGAGTGACCGGTCCCGGGTCCGCGCTCGTCCATATCGGGATCGACTTGGCGTGGGGTGAGCACAAGCCCACGGGCATCGCCGTACTCGATCCCAGTGGTGGCCTCACGCTGGTCGCCTCGGTCCGCAGCGATGCCGACATCCAGGCGGCGCTGCGCGACTACGTCGTGCAGCCCTGCCTGGTCGGGATCGATGCTCCGTTGGTGGTCGTCAACCCGACCGGGATTCGACCGGCCGAGGCCGCGCTCAATCGGGACTTCCGCCGGTTCGAGGCAGGTGCCCATCCGAGCAACACCGGGAAGCCGGAGTTCGCCGGGCAACCGCGTGGCGCGCGCGTCGCCGCGCTGCTGGGGCTGGACATCGATCCCAACTCTGCCGAGGCCCACCGGGCCATCGAGGTGTATCCGCACCCCGCGATCGTCGCGATCTTCGGACTCGATCGCACCCTGAAGTACAAGAACAAGCCCGGCCGCACCCTTGAGAGCCTGCGCCTGGCCACGCTGAGCCTGATGACGCACCTGGAGTCGCTGGCCTCCGCGGACCCACCGCTCCGACTAGCCGATTCCACAGCGTGGAAGGAATTGGTGGCGCAGGCGACCGCCGCCACCCGCAAGAGTCAGCTGCGTCACGTCGAGGATCAAGTCGATGCGGTCGTCTGCGCCTACGTGGCCGCGTTCGCTGATCGGCGACCGTCCGATACGACCGTGTACGGCGACTTGGCCGAGGGCTACATCGTCACCCCGTCACTGCGTCCGCGCCGGGGTCACCGATCCACTCCGCAGGACCAGGGCCCGGGCGCCGCGATCGCCGAGTACGCCGCTCGGAGGCCGCGTCTGGCCGCTGCGGGCGCCCAGTTCACCAGCGCCGTACGCCGGATCCTCGACGACGCCGGCATCAACTACCTCACCGTCGAGGGGCGGACGAAGTCGGTGGAGTCGTTTGCCCAGAAGGCCCTTCGGACGCACGCTGACGGACCTGTGTACGCCGATCCGCTGACCGAGATCACCGATCAGATCGGGGTCCGCGTGATCACCTACCTGCTCAGTGACGTCCAAGCCGTCGCCGATCTCTTGGGCGGCGAGCTCCCGCTGCTCTCGGATCGCGACATGGGCCAGGAGACCGCTGACGAGGGCCGGTTCGGCTACTCGAGCCGACACCTGCTCGTCGGGCTTGACGGCGACACCCCGGCGCAGGTGCAGATCCGCACGGTCCTCCAGCACGCCTGGGCCGAGTTCGAACACGACATTCGCTACAAGGGGTCGATTCCCGAGGAGCATGTTCCCGACCTCGATCGCCGGTTCACCCTCGCCGCGGGTCTGCTGGAACTCGCCGATCGTGAGTTCTCGACGATCCGCGAACGGCTGCGGGCCGATCGCGGCACCGACCTCGGCCTCGTCACCGAATCCGACGACGATCCGAGGATCTCACCGCAGGAGCTCGCCTCCTTCCTGGCCGGGCAGTACGCCGACGCGGGCTGGTCGCGCACCGAGCACTACGCGTGGATTGCCGGCCTGCTCCTCGAGCTGGGGATCACGTCGCTGGAGGACCTTCGCGGCGTACTCAATGCGCCTGCGCCGAACGCCGGCCCGGAGCGGATGGCCTATCGCTATCCGCCCGGCGCCGTACGCCGACTCGACGACGCGTTGCTGGCCCGCTTCGAGGAGTCCTATCTCGCCCTCACCGGCAACCGTGAGCGACACGACCTACTGGCGAATCGGCTAGCCAAGTTGAGGTCGCCGACCTAAACTGAACGGGTGTTCAATCCCGCTGCCGCCATCGAAGACTCACCCGCCAGCTGGAGCCCGGCTCCGGTCGATCCGGCCCAGCTGGCCGACGCGCTCCGACCGTTCGGCGAGAGCCGAATGCTCCCGGTCCGGGCCTACCTCGATGAACGCGTTCTCGCGTGGGAGCGAGAGCACCTCTTCAACGGCTGGCTCGCACTCGGCCGCACCGAGGAACTGGCTCGCCCACGGCAGATGAAGGCCTTCGCCGCCGGCCGTGGGGGCGTCCTCGTGGTGCGCGGAGACGACGGAGTCCTGCGGGGCTTCGAGAACGCCTGTCGGCACCGCGGCCACGAGTTGCTCGCCTGTGACGGCGTGGCAGACAACCGCGCGATCGTCTGTCCCTATCACGCCTGGGCGTATCGGCTCGACGGCTCCTTGATCGGTGCCCCTGGCTTCCGCAACGCCCCCAACTTCGACCCTGCCGACCATGGCCTGCATCCGGTCGAGCTGCGAGAATGGCACGGCTGGCTGTTCGCCAATCGCGGAGCGGGTGCGGCCTTCGAATCCCACGTCGAGGGCCTGGACACCATCCTCGAGCACTACGACGGAGCCGATCTGGTGACCGTGGAAACCCATGAGTACGACGTCGCCGCCAACTGGAAGGTGATCGTCGAGAACTACCAGGAGTGCTACCACTGCCCTTCGATCCACCCCGAGCTGTGCCGCGTAAGTCCCCCGGACTCGGGGGACAACCTGCCACCCCAGGGCGATTGGATCGGCGGGGGGATGGAGTTGCGCGACGGCATGGCGACGATGTCCCTCGACGGGCGCAGCGACGGCGCCGTGATGACTCGTCTCGACGAAGTCGAGCAGCGCACCGTCATGTACATCGCCGTCCTCCCCAACATGCTGATCTCACTGCACCCCGACTACGTGATGACACATCTCCTGGTGCCGATCACCGCCGACAAGACTCGCATCCGATGCTCGTGGGCGTTCCCCAAGGAGGTCGCCGCGCGCGAGGGCTTCGATGCGTCGTACGCCATCGACTTCTGGGATATCACCAACCGACAGGACTGGTCGGCCTGCGAGTCCGTGCAGCGCGGGATGACCACTCCGGGTTATGTCCCGGGCCCGCTGGCTCCCGCCGAGGACGGTGTCTACGACTTCGTGCACTACGTCGCCAGCCGCTACGCCGGGCAGTCGGCCTAGCGACCCGTCGCCCTGGTCTCAACGGATCCCGGGGATCTCGGGATCCTCGTGGTGACTGCCGGGTTGTCGGCCGGCACGACGATCGGCCCGCCGCTCCAGCCACCGCGCGATGAGTGGGCCGAGGAGCACCCCGGTCAGATCGAACCCGACGTAGCCCGAGACTGCGCCGCTGGGCGGATTCCCCATCGGTACGCCGAGTCCGGGCACCACCGGGACCCAGCTCCAGGTGCCGATCCACACGCCGTAGATCTCCAGCACGGCGACCACGACGAACACCCCCGCGATCACCGCTGCGTCGCGGCTGACCAGCAAGAACGCAATCACCACGACGCAGCCGAAGGCTCCGGCGACGTCGTACCGCCCGAGGATGCCGGTCAATCCCACCAGGCCCCACAGCGCGATCAGCCCGATCATGGCGCGCACGAACCACGCTCGGTGGCGAGCGACGAGATCGAGCTGACTGATCCGCCAGCCCGCGATATAGACGAGACCGTGACCGGCGGGGACGAACAGGGGCAGGTTGTCCAGGCGATAGATGTACAGCCCCCAGATGATCGACCCCACGATCTCGCCCATGGTGGCCGCCACGACCACGACCGCCACCCGAGTCCGGTCCTCGAGTGACAGCGGCACTGTCACGATCACGAGTACCACCCACGGAACCACCGACAGCAGCACTTGGGCGGGGAGGTTGGTGAAGCTGTCGACCCACAGCCCGACCATCGTGAACACGAAGAAGGCGGGCACGAAGACGGCGGGCCGGCTCAGCGAGCGACCGAGGCCGGCGACCGAGCCTGTCGTGAGACGGTCGGTCGCAGTCATAGCGCCCAAGGCTAGGGCCCACCCCCTTGAACCCGGTCACGCACCTCGGCGCTCAAGCCCGGCTGGGATCCTGGTCCTAGGTGGATGGCGCGGTTGACCCAGACCTCGCTCACCTGCATCCCGACCTTCTCGTAGAGGCTCAAGGCCCCGGTCCGGGAGTCGGTGGACAGGCTGGAGCGCACGGCCCCATGGTCGCGGGCAACGCGGAAGCAGTCCGCCAGCAACGCCTGCGCCAGCCCGAGCCCACGGTGTCGTGCCCGTACACCGATCCGGTCGACGTAGGCCTCGACCGGCTGGTCGTCTGTTGGATGCGACAACAAGACGATCGCTGCGGCAACGATCTCCCCGTCGGAGCTGGTGACGACGCGGAGATTCCACGGCTCGAAGTCCGGACGCAGTCTGGTTTGGGCCATGAAGTCGGAGAACTCTTCTCGCTCCCTGTCGGCCCACTCCAAGAAGGCATCCTCGAGCAGAGTCCAGACCGCGCGGTCCTCGTCCGATGTCGCCGTCCGGATCTCGTGTCCCTCCGGCAGGCTCCGCTCTGGGATCAAGGTGTCGGGGGGCAGGTGAAGCACCCAGCTGGTCGCCGCATGGTGATAACCGAGCGCGGTGAGCAGCCGGTCGGCCGGTGAGCCCTCACGAACCGGCATCCGGATCGTTACGCAGCCTCGTCGGCGCGCGGTGTCTCGCATCCACGCGGCCAGGAACGTGCCGATGCCCTGACCTCGAAACTCGGGATCGACCGCGGCATCGCCCCGTTCGTCGCTGGTCACCTCGGCATAACCCACCAGGGCCGGTCCCGCGAAGACTCCGAACGTCGAGCCGGGGACGTCGAAGCTGGGTCGCTGCCAGTCTGCGATCAGGTCGGCGAGCTCGATCGTGGTGCGCCCGGCGTCGTGCGCCTCCTCGCGGGCAATCACCCGATGCACGAGGGTGACATCCTCGAAAGTCAGCGGCCGCCCGTGCAGGCCCCGTTCGTGCAAGTGAGCGGGGAGCGCGCCATCACTGGTGGATGCCATGGTCGCCAGTAAATACTGCTCGACCCGGGCGCGCAGCGGGTTTTCCGCCGGGCGCCCGGGTCGAGTTGTGGTGCGATCTGCTGAGCCGCCGGTCCGGTGAGAGGTCAGGCGCTCTGGATAGCGGAGATGTCGAAGTCGAGCTTGATCTTCTCCGAAACCAGCAGGCCGCCGGTCTCCAGCGGGACGTTCCAGGTGAGGCCCCAGTCCTTGCGGTTGATGGTGCCGCCGCCCTCGAAGCCGACGCGAAGGTTGCCGAAGGGGTCGCGGGCCGAGCCGACCTGCTCGAACAGCAGGGTCACGGGCTTGGTCACACCCTTGATCGTGAGGTCGCCGGCGATCGTCCACTCGGCGCCATCGCGCTCGATCGAGGTCGACGCGAACGTGATCGTCGGGTAGGTCTCGACATCGAAGAAGTCCGCGGACTTGACGTGTCCGTCACGATCGGCGCTACCGGTCTCGAAGCTGGCCGCGGAGATGACCAGGTCGACCTTCGAGGCGGAAGGCACGGCGATATTGATGCTGGCTGTTCCGTCGAAGGCCGTGAAGGCGCCGCGGACGGTGGTGACCATCGCATGACGGGCGGAGAAGCCCAGCCTGCTGTGCGAGGCGTCGATCACGTAGTCGCCGGAGATGTCCTCCAGCACGGTCGTTGCCGAGTCGAACCCGTCGGTGCTGCGGGTGATGAAGTTCATGTCCAGCCCTTCCAGTAGTTAGTTGAATGTTCAACATTCACTAGAAGCGCCGCCACACTCGACAGATTCCCCGGTCCGATGTGTTCTGTGTCACACGCCGTTCGAGCTGCGGCCGGGTGTCGCGTAGCCACAGGAAAGCGCGGTCAGAAGGATCCGCTGACCCCCGCGGAGCGGATCCCTCTGACCGCGCTCGTCAGCAACTCTCAGATGACTGCTGCCTACCCGTTCAGTGAGGTCAACGCTAGACCTCTCGGGCGGTCCCGTAATCCTCCGATGAGGGCATCTGTACTCGTCGAACGGATCGGAGTCCGCTGGCCTTTCGGACTACGTCAGCGGGTCGCTGGTACGCCCGCAGCGGTGCTGCGGGCGACTTGTCCCTTGATCCTGGCGAGCATCCCCGCCATGCCGCGCAGCCGCAGCGGGCTGACCTGCTCGGTGAGGCTGAGGCGGTTCGGCAAGTCGTCGGGAACGGCGAGCACCTCGGCCGGGCTCAGGCCGTCGAGGCCCTCGTGCAAGATGCCCGCGAAACCGCGCGTCGTCGGCGCTTCGGGTGGTGCCGAGAAGTGCAGGCGAACCCGTCCATCGTCGCCGACCTCGACGGCCAGGAAGATCGGGGACTGACACTCCGGCACGGGCTCGAGCAACTCAGGATGCTTCGCCAGCCGCTCGGGCAGGGCCGGGAGGTCGTTGCTGAACTCCAGCAGGAGCTCCAGCCGCTGCGCCGGCTCGAGAGCGGCGAACTCGTCGGCGATTTGTTGGAGGCTGGCCGGGAGGGCGTTCACGGGGCCGATCCGGGTTCCTCGCCCTTCACGATCGGGACCTTGACCGCGTTCCCCCACTCGGTCCACGAGCCGTCGTAGTTGCGGACCTGCTGGAAGCCCAATAGATAGGTCAGGACGAACCACGTGTGACTCGAGCGCTCACCGATCCGGCAGTAGGCAATGACGTCGTCATCCGGGGCCAGGCCCTTCTCGCCCACGTAGATGGCCTCGAGTTCGGCGCGGGACTTGAACGTCCCGTCCTCGTTGGCCGCGCGGGCCCACGGAACCGACTGTGCTCCGGGGATGTGTCCGCCACGCAGTGCGCCCTCCTCCGGGTAGTCGGGCATGTGGGTGCGCTCCCCGGAGTACTCCAACGGGCTCCGGACGTCGACCATGGGCTTGCCGAGGTGGCCCAGCACCTCGTCCTTGAATGCGCGGATGGTGCTGTCGTCTCGCTCGATCACGGGGTAGGCCGCCGGGCTGATCGTGGGTCGATCGGTCGTCATGTCGCGCCCCTCGGCGATCCACAGGGCGCGCCCACCGTCGAGCAACCGCACGTCGGGGTGACCGAACAAGCGGAAGACCCACATGGCGTAGGACGCCCACCAGTTCGACTTGTCGCCGTAGAACACCACGGTGGTATCGCGGCCGATGCCCTTGCGTGCCATGAGGTCCGCGAACCCGGCCCCGTCGAGGTAGTCGCGGGTGATCGGGTCGTTGAGCTCGGTATGCCAGTCGATCTTGATGGCCCCGGGGATGTGTCCGGTCTCGTAGAGGAGGACATCTTCGTCGGACTCGATCACGACCAGGCCCGGGGTGCCGAGATGCCCGGCGAGCCATTCGGTACTGACGAGTCGGTCGCCCACGGCGTACTCGGCGAACTTCGGGGTGGTGTCGGCGGGAATGCTCATCGGGTCGACCTCGTTCCGCTAGGAGAGGATTAGCCTAACCAAGCGCGCGCGAGCACAAGGAGAGACCGTGGCCACCAAGGCATTGACCACCGCAGAGTTCGAACCGACCATCTCCGGCGACGGGATAGTCCTGGTCGACTTCTGGGCGGAGTGGTGCGGCCCCTGCCGCCAGTTCGGCCCGATCTTCGAGGCCGCGTCTCAGGCGCACCCCGACATCGTGTTCGCCAAGATCGACACCGAGGCCGAGCAGCAGCTGGCGCAGATGGCTTCGATCACCTCGATTCCGACGCTGATGGCATTCAGGGACGGGATCTTGGTGTTCTCTCAACCCGGTGCGCTGCCGGCACCCGCACTGGAACAGGTCATCGCGGGTGTGCGCGGACTCGACATGGACGACGTACGCCGACAGATCGCTGAGCAGCAATCTGCGAAGGGAGTGCGCGAAGTGAGCGTCGAGGATCTTGCTGAGGCCCATGCGGCGGGCGCGACGATCCTGGACGTTCGTGAGGCCGACGAGTTTGCCGCGGGCCACGTGGACGGGGCCGTGTTCATCCCGATGAGCCAGCTGCAAGGCAGGGTGACCGAGGTGCCCGGTGGAGATCGGATCTTCGTCATCTGCCGCAGTGGCAATCGCAGTGCAGTCGTGGCCGATTTCCTCGTCGCACAAGGCTTCGACGCGGTCAACGTTGCGGGCGGTATGGAGGATTGGGAACGCCACGGCTTCGCGGTCGTCCGGGGCGGCTGACATTTTTCCACTCCTGCTGGAATGGTGCCGCGCCGCACAGGGGACTCTCAGGTTCGTTGAGTACACAGGTATTAACTAGTCTGTCTGTGCCCTGATCTTCGAAGGATCACGCGGGGGGCCTGGACCCATCCGACGGAGGATGTCGCACCATGTTTCGAGTTCGTCCGATGCTTCTGCCTGCGCTAGCCCTCGTGTTGGCTGGCGCCCTCACCGCGTGCGGTAATGACACCGCGACAGATCCTGACGCCACCGAGACGACCCATTCGGGCGACCACTCGGAGTCTGCCGAGCCGACTGCCGAGCCGAGCGAGACAGCGGAACCGCCGGCAGGCAACGTCATCAACGTGACTGTCGCAGGTGGGGAGATCACCCCGGCGCCCGATACGGTCTCGGTCCCGCTGAACGAGGACGTCACGATCGCGGTCACCTCTGACATCGATGAGGAGGCTCACGTCCATGGCTACGACAAGGAGCTGGAGCTCGAAGCCGGCAAGACCACCCAAGTGACGTTCACCGCGGACATCCCCGGGGTGTTCGAGGTCGAGCTCCACGAGTCGGGCGATCTCCTCTTCGAACTCGAAGTTCAGTAGATGCGCGCCACTGACGTGATGCCCTTGGCCCACGGCCTGGGCGGTCGATCTGACCTTCCTGTCCCCCTGTGGATCGCGGTCACGGGTGCCGTTTTGGCGTTGCTGTTCTCCTTCGCAGCCTTGGTGTTCTTCTGGAAGAAGCCGAAGTTCTCGGCCGACCCCGGGGGAAGGGCCGTCTCGGCGGGGCTCGAAAGAATCTTGAACTCCACCGGTGCCGAGGTCTTCCTCAAACTCGTCGGCTTGGTTGCCTTCGTCCTGGTGCTCTCGGCAGCCTGGATCGGCACCAACGACCCCAAGTCGAACCCCGCACCGGCGTGGGTCTACGTCTGGTTCTGGGTCGGCCTGTTGCCGTTGTCGTTGATCTTCGGCCCGGTGGTCAAGGCGATCAGTCCGCTGCGCACGATCGCGGGCCTGCTCTCGATGGTCCTCCGCGGAGCGGAGAAGCCGATCCCCGCATCCTGGGGGATGTGGCCGGCAGCCATCAGCCTCTACACATTCGTCTGGCTCGAGTTGGTCGACCCGAATGCGTCCTTGCCGCGCACCGTGGCCGTCTACCTCACCGTCTACGCGCTGATCCACATCATTGCCGGTGTGGTCTACGGCCAGGACTGGTTCGAGCGTGGCGAAGGCTTCGAGGTCTACTCGACCCTGGTCGGCCGACTCTCGCCGTTTGCCCGCACGAACTATGGACATTGGGTGCTCCGTAACCCGTTGCACGGGTTGGCGCTGACGCCGCCCACGACCGGGTTGACCGCGGTGATCACCGTCTTGCTGGGATCCACCGCATTCGACGGCCTCACCCGAACGCCTATCTGGCGCGACCTGGCGGCGTCTCAGCGAGACAACACCGCGAGTTACCTGCTGGCGGGCACCCTTGGCCTGACCGGGGCGATTCTGGTCGTCGCCGGGATCTATTGGGTGGCGATGCGGATCACTCGAGCGTGGCTGCCCGACCGGTCCACCCTGTTGGCCGACTTCGCGCCGTCCCTGGTGCCAATCGCCATCGGCTACACCATCGCCCACTACTTCTCGTTCGCGGTCTTCGATGGACAGCTGGGGTGGATCCTCGCGTCCGACCCGTTCGGACGCGGCTGGGACCTGTTCGGCACCGCCGGCGGAACGATCGACTACAGCTTGATCTCCACCCAGTGGATCGCCTTGGTCCAGGTCGCGGCGATTGCAATCGGGCACATCGCAGGTGTCGTCATCGCTCACGAGCGAGCGATCAGCCTGTTCCCGAAGCGCTATCACCTGCTTGCGCAGTACCCCATGCTCTGCGCGATGGTCGCGTTCACGATGTCCGGCATCGCGCTGGTGGTCGGAAGCGAGAAGTCGTTCTGGATGATGGTCACCGTAGGCA
>JAKFXV010000320.1 GCA_021731205.1 Nocardioides sp.
GCAGTGACCTCGCCACGGAGCCCGGAGGGCGCCAGCGAGCCGAGGTCCACGCCGAGCTCTCTGGCCAGCAATCGCGTCGCGGGCTTGGCCAACACCCGCTGGCCGAGTGCAGCCGACGCCACCACGGGCGTACGCCGGGGCCGGCGCGCCACCGCCGCCTCCTTGGGGCCGTAGCCGACCAGGTTGGCCGCCGAGGCCGGCTCCGCGGACACCTCGGTGATCTCGATGATCGGGGTGCCGACCGCCACCGTCTGTCCCTCGGGCACCAACAGGGCCGCAACCACCCCGGCGTACGGCGAAGGCAGCTCCACCAGCGACTTGGCCGTCTCGATCTCGACGACGATGTCGTTGATGCCGACCTCGTCACCGACCGCGACCCGCCAACTGACGATGTCGGCCTCGGTGAGGCCTTCGCCCACGTCCGGCAGCAGATAGTGCGCCATCAGGTCATCCTCCGTTAGTGCGCCAGCACTCGGTCGACCGCGTCGAGCACTCGGTCGAGGTCGGGCAGGAAGTGTTCCTCGATCCGCGCCGGAGGGTACGGCGTGTCGTAGCCGCCGACGCGCAACACCGGCGCCGCCAGCGAATAGAAGCACTCCTCCGCGATCGAGGCGGCCACCTCGGCCCCGAGACCCAGGTTGCGATGCGCCTCGTGCACTACGACCGCGCGACCTGTGCGCCGGACGGACTCGAACACCGGTCCGAGGTCCAGCGGCGACAGGGTGCGCAGATCGATCACCTCGAGCGAGCGCCCCTCGCCGGCCGCCGCATCGGCCGACGCCAGACACACAGACACACTCGGGCCATAGCTGATCACCGTCACGTCGCTGCCGGCCCGGGTGACCCGAGAGCTGAACAGGGCCGGTGGGTCGGCCCGCACGTCCACGGGGGCTCGGCCGGAGTGATACTGCCGCTTCGGTTCGAGGAAGATCACCGGATCGTCGTGGGCGATGGCTTGCTGCACCATCCAGTAGCCGTCACTCGGGTTGGAACACGCCACCACTTTCAGGCCCGGGGTGTGCGCGAACTGCGCCTCGGGCGACTCGCTGTGGTGCTCCACAGCGCCGATCCCGCCGCCGAACGGGATCCTGATCACCATCGACATCGGATAGCGGCCCCGGCTCCGAGCGTGCAACTTCGCCACCTGCGAGACGATCTGGTCGTACGCCGGGTAGACGAAGCCGTCGAACTGGATCTCGACCACCGGCCGGTAGCCCCGCATCGCCAGCCCGACCGCCGTGCCGACGATGCCCGACTCCGCCAACGGGCTGTCGAGCACGCGGTCGGCGCCGAAGTCCTTCTGCAGGCCGTCGGTGATCCGGAAGACTCCACCGAGCTTGCCGATGTCCTCGCCCATCAGCACGACCTTGGGATCGTCCTCCATCGCTCGGCGCAGCCCGGCGTTGAGGGCCTTGGCGAGGGTCAGCTGCTCCACTGTGCCCGGCTCAGGCATGCTGCTCATCGCACGCTCCCCTCGGTGAGGAAGCTGTCCCTGTAGGCGACGAACTCCGCACGCTGGGCGGCGAGCGAGGCCGGCATCTCGGCGTACACGTCATCGAACATCAGCACCGGGTCCGGCGTCGGGATCGCCTTGCAGCCCTCGCGCAGCCGGTGACCCAGCTCCTCCGCCTCCGCCTCGATGCCGTCGAAGAACCGTTGGTCGGCGTGACCGCCGCGGCGAAGGTACGCCTCGACCCGGGCCAGCGGGTCGCGGGCGCGCCACGCCTCCAACTCGTCGGCGCTGCGATAACGGGTCGGGTCGTCGGTCGTGGTGTGCGACCCCATCCGATAGGTGAAGGCCTCGACCAGCGTCGGCCCTTGCCCCTCGCGAGCCCGGTTGAGCGCCTCGGTCATCACGGCGTACGTCGCCAGCACGTCGTTGCCGTCGACCCGGACCCCCGGCATGCCGAAGCCGGCGGCCCGCCGGTAGATCGGCGAGCGCAGATGCAACTCGGTCGGCTCGGAGATCGCCCACTGGTTGTTCTGGCAGAAGAACACCACCGGCGAGTGGTACGACGCCGCGAACACCAGCGCCTCGTTGACGTCACCCTGCGCGGTGGCCCCGTCGCCGAAGGCGGCCACCACGGCGGTGTCGCGCTCGGGATCCCCGGTGCCGACGGCCCCGTCGCGCTGGATGCCCATCGCGTAGCCGGTCGCGTGCAACGCATGGCTGCCGATCACGATCGTGTAGTAGGCGCAGTTGGTCTCGGTCGCATCCCAACCGCCCCGGTTGACCCCGCGGAACAGCTCGAGTAGGCCTAGCGGATCCACTCCCTTGCACCAGGCAAAACCATGGTCGCGGTAGGTCGGGAAGACGTAGTCCTGGCGTCGCATCGCGCGGCCGGCCCCGATATTCGCGGCCTCCTGCCCCAGCACCTGCGACCAGATGCCGATCTCTCCGTGCCGCTGCAACGCCGTGGCCTCGACATCGAGGCGTCGCAGCAGCGCCATGTCGCGGTAGAAACCCCGGAGCAACTCGGCTTCCGCCTGTGCATCGGCGGTCCAACTCACCCCGGAATGCTCGACCCGCTCTCCGGTCGGCGTGAGCAGCTGGATCATGGTGTCATCTGGCTCGGTGAGGGGGTCCCCAAGGATGTCCATACCCCCAACGTAGCGAGCCGCCGATGCGGGAGCGAGCGGGGTGGGTGACCCAGCGACAGCCCCGGACACCACAGGCTGCGGGCTAGGGTGACAGGGTGCGTGTTGTCGGGTGGGTCATCAGCCACGCCATCGGGCTGGCCGTCGCGGCGTGGCTGTTCGCGGGCATCCGGTTCGACGGACCCACCAGCGGCCAGGCCGAGCTGACCGAGAAGTTGCTGCCGGTGTTGCTCGTGTCGATGATCATGGGGCTGGTCTCGATCTTCGTCGAACCCGTCGTGAAGCTGCTGTCGTTGCCGTTCATCATCCTCACCATCGGGTTGTTCCTCCTGGTCATCAACGCCCTGATGCTGAGGCTGACCAGCTGGCTCGCCGGCCAAGCCGGCATCGGGTTCCACGTCGACGGGTTCTGGACCGCACTGTTCGGCTCGATCGTCATCACCATCGTCACCAGCTTCGTCAACCTGGCCGTCGACAACGACTGATGTCCGAGGCACCCTCCGGCGAGCGGCCGGCCGAGGTCCGCATCGCCGTCGTCTGCCTCGGCAATATCTGCCGTTCGCCCATCGCCGAGATCGTGCTGCGCGACCGCTTGGCGGCCGCCGGCCTCGACGATCGGGTCGGCGTCGAGAGCTTCGGCACCGGTGGTTGGCACCGCGGCGAGCCCATGGATCGCCGAGCGGCCGCGACCCTCACCCAGGCGGGGTACGACCCCAGCGGGCACCGCGCCCGCCGCCTCGAAGCGTCCCAGGCTGCCGAGTTCGACCTGATCCTCGCGATGGACGCCGACAACCTGCGCGACCTCCGGTGGGCCGCCGGACCAGGCACGACGGTGCGCCTGTTCCGGGACTTCGACGTCCTCGGACCCGGTGCCGACGTCCCGGACCCGTACTACGGTGGGCCGGAAGGTTTCGAGGAGGTGCTCCGCATGGTCGAGCGGACCGCGACGGAGATCGTGGCGCGGGTCGCCGCCGGGAGGCTGTCGTGACTCGGCTCGGCGCGGTCGCCGCGCGAGCCGAGTCTTTGCTCCAGGCCGCGGTGGTCGCGACCTCTCCGGTGGCCGGCGGGGATGTGTGTACGGCGACCCGCCTGCGGCTCAGCGACGGCACGACCGCGCTGATCAAGACCCTTCCCGGAGCCCCCGAAGGCTTCTTCGCGACCGAGGCACGGGGGCTCGACGAGCTCCGAGCCGCCGCCGGCAACAACGGCAGCGGACTCGCTGTTCCGGAGCTGCTGGCCCACGACCACGACTGCCTGATCGTGCGCTGGATCGAGCCCGGCAAGCCGACCGTCGACGTCGCGACCGCTTTCGGTCGAGGCCTCGCCCGCCTGCACGCCTCGGCGGAATCGACCCAGTTCGGCAGCGACCAGGACGGTTTCATCGGGCCGATCCCGATGCCCAACTCACCCACGGCCGACTGGAGCGAGTTCTTCCTCACCCGTCGGGTGCTGCCCTATCTCCAGGCCTGTCGCGACCGGGGCGTGGTCTCTGCGGAGGAGGCCGGCATCATCGAGCGGGCCGCTGTCCGCGTAGGAGAGGTCGTACCACCCGAGCCCCCCGCCCGCCTGCATGGCGATCTGTGGAACGGCAACGTGCTGTGGGGCACCGACGGGATCGTGTCGCTGATCGACCCGGCGGCGTACTCCGGGCATCGCGAGATGGACCTCGGCATGCTCGCCCTGTTCGGCCTGCCGCTGTTGCCGCGGGTGCTGGCTGCCTACCACGAGACGACCCCGCTGGCCGATGGCTGGGAGGACCGGTTGGCCTTCCACCAGTTGTTCCCGCTGCT
Organism: Nocardioides sp.; assembly: GCA_021731205.1. Lineage (GTDB taxonomy): Bacteria > Actinomycetota > Actinomycetes > Propionibacteriales > Nocardioidaceae > Nocardioides. The sequence goes on from JAKFXV010000320.1 coordinate 4,389, forward strand.
GGTCCACGCGGCCAGGTTCGGGGGTGGGTATGCAGCTAGGGCCGGCGAAATATCCCGCAGGTATGCCTAGCCGCGCTCTCAGCGCTCCCTCAGGCAAACCTGGCATCCTGGGGACGTGAGCACCGCCGCCGCCGAGCGTCCCCGGGTGCTGGTTGTCGACGACGACCAGGCCGTGCGCGAGTCACTGCGCCGCTCCCTGGAGTTCAACGGCTACGACGTGAGCCTCGCGGCCGACGGAGCCGAGGCGTTGGCGCGCATCGGCGGCTCCAACCCCGACGTCGTGATCATGGACGTGATGATGCCCCGACTCGACGGCATCGAGACCACCAAGGCGCTGCGCAAGGCCGGCAACGACGTACCGATCCTGGTGCTCACCGCCCTCGACGCCGTCGGAGATCGGGTCGAAGGGCTCGACGCGGGGGCTGATGACTACCTCACCAAGCCGTTCGCCCTCCAGGAGTTGTTGGCGCGGTTGCGAGCCATGCTGCGCCGCGTCGTACTCTCCGAGTCCACCGAGGAAGTGCTCACCTTCGCCGACCTCACCTTGGACCTCGCGACCCGCGAGGTGCGCCGCGGCGAACGCCTGATCGAGCTCACACGCACCGAGTTCACGCTGCTGGAGATGTTCTTGCGTCGCCCGCGGCGAGTGCTGGAGCGCTCGTTCATCCTCGAGGAGGTCTGGGGCTACGACTTCCCGACCACCGCCAACTCCCTCGAGGTCTATGTCGGCTATCTGCGCCGCAAGACCGAGGCCGAGAACGAGAGCCGACTGCTGCACACCGTGCGCGGGGTCGGCTACGTCCTCAAAGAGTCATGACCCAGCTGACCGACCTGACCCGCACCTGGGGCTACCACTGGGACGAACGCCGGTGGCACTATCGCCGTTCGCTGGCCTCGCGGGTCACTCTGTTGACCACGATGGCGGTGGGGTTGTCGGTTGCTTTCGTCGCCCTCGGTGCCTACGCCACCGTCCGGGTCCAGATGACCCAGGCCCTCGACGACTCGCTCCTCCAGCGCGCGCACCGCGCGGCCGAGAGCACTGCCCTGTCGGAACTGATCTCCATCGAGCTGCCCTCGACGGCTCTGGGCGCGGCCGACATCCGGATCGCGCTGATCACCGCTGACGGCGAGGTCCGCACCGCCGATGACCTGCCCGCGATTCAGCTGGGCAGCCCCGAGCGCGACGTCTGGGCCGGGCGGACGGAGTCCTCGGTGCGCACCCTCACGGCCGGCACCGACTCCTACCGGGTCGTCGCCGTCCAGGCCGCCGGCGGCCAGGCCCTGGTGCTCGCCCAATCGCTCGAACCCCAGGATCGGGTGTTGCAAGAGCTCGGAAGCGTGATGACAATCTTCGGCTTCGCGGGTGTCATCACCGCCGGCCTGGCCGGATGGATCGTCGCCCTCAACGGCCTGCGCCCGGTGCGCAAGCTCACCCTCGCCGCCGAGAGCATCGCGCGCACCGAGGACCTCCGGCCGCTCAGCGTCGAGGGCGACGACGAGATCGCCCGGCTGGCGATCGCGTTCAACTCGATGCTGACGGCCCTCTCGGCCTCGCGGGATCGACAACGACAGCTCGTGGCTGACGCCGGCCACGAGCTGCGCACCCCGCTCACCTCGCTGCGCACGAACCTGGACCTGCTCGCCCAGACGGAGTACGCCTCCGACAAGCACACCGGCACCCCCCTTCCGCCCGAAGCGCGGCGCGAGCTGCTGCACGACGTACGAGCTCAGATCGAAGAGCTGACCACGCTGATCGGCGACCTGGTCGAGCTGGCCCGAGACGAGCCGATGACCCACGTGGTGGAAGTGATCGATCTGGCCGACGTGGTCGATCGGGCGCTCGCCCGGGTGCGGCGCCGGGCCCCCAACGCGGCGTTCGACGTGCACGCCACGTCGTGGTGGGTCTACGGCGAGCCGACCGGCTTGGAACGCGCGGTCACCAACCTGCTGGACAACGCGGCCAAATGGGGGCCGCCGGGGGGCACCGTCACGGTGCGACTCGAGCATGGCACGTTGACCGTCGACGACGAAGGCCCGGGGATCGCCGCGAAGGACCTCCCCCACGTCTTCGAGCGCTTCTACCGATCCGACGAGTCGCGCGCGATGCCCGGTTCGGGACTGGGGCTCGCGATCGTGGCGCAGGTGGCAGAGCGGCATGCCGGCGCGGTCCGGGCCGCGAAGTCACCCAGTGGCGGCGCCCGGCTCAGTGTGACCCTGCCGGGGTCGCCCACGGCCCCGCCCGGGACCAAGGTCAGCTCCGCCGAGGCACCTTCCGACCTCGCGCCCGCGGCGCCCGACCAGGTCGCCGACCCGGCGACCGCGGTGGCGGGCTCAGCCGAAGACCCGCAGCAGTCGTTCAGCCTTCCAGCGTGACTCGGCGTACTCCTCGGCGAGGTCGGACTGCACGGTGATCCCGCCACCGGTGCCCAAGAAGTAGCTGCCCGATCCGTCGGTCACCAACGACCGGATCACCACTCCGAGGTCGGCGCGGCCGTCGGCGCAGATCCAGCCGAAGGCGCCGGCGTACGCCCCACGCGGGGTGTCCTCGACGGAGGCGATGATCTCCATCGTGCGCCGCTTGGGCGCTCCGGTCATCGAGCCGGCGGGGAACAGCGCCCGGAGGGCGCCCACCGAGTCGACCTCGGCCCGGAGGCGGCCGCGAACGGTGGACACGAGTTGGTGCACGCCCGGATAGGACTCGACCGCCATGAGCTCGGGGACGACCACCGTTCCCGGGTCGCATACCAACGAGAGGTCATTGCGCAGCAGATCGACGATCATCAGGTTCTCGGCGCGGTACTTCGCATCGGCCGCGAGCCGGCGCGCGTTGTCGCGGTCTGTCTCGGGGGTGTGCCCGCGCGCGGTCGTCCCCTTGATCGGCTTGGTCTCCAGGACGCGGTCCTCGGTGATCAACGCGAAACGCTCGGGCGAGGAGCTCAGCAGCCAGCTGCGCTGGCCCTGGACGTCGTGCTGCAGGAAACCGGCATACGGCGCGGGGTTCAGCTCACGCAACCGGAGGTAGGCCGACACCGGGTCCAGGGGGCTCTCGGCCCGCTGTCGGTAGGTCAGGTTGATCTCGTAGGAGTTGCCTGCGTGCAACTGTTCTTGGACGGCCGAGAACGCGGCGGCGTACTCCTCCGGTGGGTCGCCCGCAGCATCCGCCTCGGCGTCGCTCGCGGGGTCCGACTGGGTCACCGGCCGGTGTTCGAAGTAGCGCAGTCCCCGCGGGCGCATCCACACGGCGTCGGGCAGCCGACCGGGAGCGGTGGGCGCGATCCGAGCGGTCAGATCCGATCGGCAGGCGTAACCGAAGTAGCCGACCCAGTGATCGTCGGCTCCGCCCCGCACCATCTCGGTCGCGAGGGCCGCGAAGATGTCGTCACCGACGACCGTGGCCCGTCCGCCGACGTGACGGCGCACCTCACCGGCGTACGCGTCGTAGGTCAACGAGACGTCGTCGGCGTCCAGCCAGCCGATCATCGATCGCTTGGCCGACCACTCGCGGGCGCCACCACCGTCGAGCCAGAAGCAGCGCGGGTGACCGGCAGCAACCTCGGTGAAGAACGCCACTGGATCAGGCACGCCGAGCACCACCCAGACCCAGGAAGTTGGTGATCATCGCGGCGCCGTGCTCGGACAGGATCGACTCCGGGTGGAACTGCACGCCCTCGAGGGGGAGGCTGATGTGCCGGACTCCCTGCACGACACCATCGCTCGAACGCGCGGTCACGACGAGGCAATCGGGAACCCGGGTCGCGTGCAGGGAGTGGTAGCGCACGGCCGCGAAGCCCTGGGGCACGCCGTGGAACACTCCTCGCCCGTCGTGGTCGATCTGCACCACCCGACCGTGAGCAGGCGCGCCGCGCTCGACCGTGCCGCCGTACGACGTGACGAGGCCCTGCATCCCCAGGCACACTCCGAACACTGGTCGCGTCCCGGCGAGGAGCACCTCGCCCCCGACGGAGAAGTCGGCTGGTTCCGCCGGGTGCCCCGGGCCAGGCGAGAGCACCACGAAGTCGTGCGCGAGAACCTCATCGGCGGTGACCTGGTCGTGTTGTACGACGCGCGGTGCGGCCCCAGCGACAGCGGCGATCAGGTGCACGAGGTTGTAGGTGTAGGAGTCGTAGTGATCCACCACGACGACATCGGCTCCCACCGGGTCAGGCTAGGGCCTCAGCAGGCCGCGCACGAGATCGTGCACGAGGTCGTAGCCGCGCTCGGTCAGGATCGACTCGGCATGGAACTGGACACCGCGATAGTGCGGACCTTCGATCAGGTGGATGTCCCCGGTCTCCGGGTCGGTCTGCACGACAACGTCGGCGGAGACCTCGGCGGGCAAGACGCCGCCCTCCGCCCGGCCGACGAAGGTGTTGTAGAAGCCCACCCGCTCGATCCGGCCGTTGATCGAGACCGGCGACTGGGTGCCCTGGAAGACGATGTCCTTGAACGCCAGCGGGATGCCGAGCCGCTGACACAGGGTCTGGTGACCCAGGCACACCGCGAGGAAGGGGATGCGGTGCGCCAGCAGGTGGTCGACCGCACGACGCAGGGTCGCGATCTTGGGGTCGTCGCCGTCGCGCGGATCGCCGGGCCCGGGACCCACGATGACCAGATCCCACGATCCGAACCAACCCTCCAGCTCCGCCGGCAGGTCGGTGTGCCGCACGATGTCGGCCGTCATCCCCAGCACCGCGAGCACGTGCCGCAGCATCCGGACGAAGTCGTCCTCGCCGTCGATGATCACGGCCTTCAGGCCCGTGAGCCAGGGCTCGGGCGGTGCCCCCGCCTGATCGGTGAGCCAGAACGTCGAGAGACGGCGGTTGCGCGAGTTGAGGGCGATCAGCACATCCTCGTCGCGGGTCAGGGCCGCGATGTCCTCAGCCGGTTGCGGCGCAGCCGGCACCAGGCCGAACGCCGACAAGATGCCCCCGGCCTTGGCCCAGGTCTCGGCGACCTCGTAGGCCGGTTGGGAGTCGCGCACGAGGGTGGCGCCGGCCGTGACGCGCAGGTTGCCCGCCAGGTCGACGTCGGCCGTGCGGATCACGATCGGACTGTCCGCGGTGGGCTCCCCCGCTGGGTCTCGGCCGAGCAGGGCAAGCGCTCCGGCGTAGTAGGCGCGGCCGACCGACTCGTACTCCTCGATCAGCCGGCAGGCGTTCTCGACCGGGCTGCCGGTCACGGTGGCGGCGAACATCGTGTCGCGCAGGACCTCCCGGATGTCGCGTCGGGTGCGGCCGGCGAGGAGGTACTCCGTGTGGATCAGGTGGGTCATCGGCTTGAGGAACGGTCCGACCACCTGGCCGCCCTCGTGGCAGATGTCGCACATCATCTTGAGCTCTTCGTCGACGACCATGAAGAGCTCGTAGATCTCTTTCTCGTCGGCCAGGAAGTCCAACAGGGCGGGCTTCACCCCCACCGTTTCGTCCCGGGGGATGCGGAAGGTGCCCGAGATCGGGTTCATCCGGACGTCGCCGCCGCGCACGCTGACGTGCCGCTCGGGGCTGGCACCGATGAGATACCGATCACCGGTGAAGAAGAGATAGGTCCAATAGGCTCCCCGCTCCCGGGCCAGCAGTCGCCGGAAGACCGTGAGCGCGCGCGCCTGGTCCCACTCGGCGAGGACCGCGCGATAGTTGCGGCCGATGACGAGGTTGGCGCCCTCGCCCTGCCCGATCTCGTCGCGGATGATCGCCTCGACCACCTCGCCGTACTCCGCGTCGGAGGTCTCGAAACCGCCCCGGTCGGCGAACTCGATCTCTCCCTCGGGCAACGCCGACAGGACGTCCGCCAGTGGCACCTCGACCTCGCTGTCGATGTCCACCACCACGAGGGGGGTGCCGTCGTCGTTCGCCCGGAACCCGCGCTCAGAGATCTGCCGGAACGGGATCGCCAGCAGGCGGTCGAAGCGCCGCCCCTCTGTGGGCACGCCTTGTTCGAGCGGCACGTCCAACAGCGACGCCACCTCGCCTCTTTGGCCCCCGAGCAGCGTCACCGTTTCGGAGTCCCGCAACCGGATCGCCGCCCACGCGGGATGCTTGACCAGCTCGTCCAGTCGGGCGCGAGCTTCGGCGGGGCCGGTCGAGCGAGGCATATGCAGACCCTACGGCGCCGGACCGCCCCGAGGCGGCGCGGGTGGAAAACTGGAATGGCGTGCCAGCGCCACCTGGGCGGCCACGGACTGAGTTCTGTGGAGGCTTCCTGGCGTCGACTGCCGGTTCGCCCGGCATCTCTTGAGGTGAGCCCCAGGTCAACTGACGCCTCGACGCGAACAACTGACGCGTGGGCGAGATTAAGTGACGCCTCGGCGGTTAGGAGGTGGTGGACGAGATGGTGGTGAGGAGCTGGGTCGCGCGGGTGAGTACGACGTACAACGTCGCTTTGCCGGTGACCGACTCCGCCTCGATGCCCGCCGGATCCACGACGACGATCGCGTCGAACTCGAGGCCCTTGGTGTCCCGCCCGGTCAGCACGACGATGCGATCCTCGCCCGACGGGGCCACCGACGAGTCGATAGCCGCCCGCGCCCCGGGGGCGTCGGCTGCGAACTCCGGCCACCCCGCCAGCCACGAGTTCACCTCCGAACGCCGCGCAGCGGGTACGACGATCGCGACGGTCCCCTCGACCCGGTCGGCAACTGCGGCCACCTCCGTGCGCGTCGCCTCGGCCAGGTCGCCGACATCGGTGAGCACTCGCGGCGACACCCCGGTCGCGCGGATCGCCGTCGGGAGGTCCGCCGCGAGTCCGACCCTCTCGGCGTACGCCGCCGCGTGGGCATAGATCTCCGCCGAGTTGCGGTAGTTGGTGGAGAGGTGGAACTCGTGCACAGGCTTGCCGTCCAGGGCCTCGGCACGCGCAGCCGCGGCCTCGACTGGCCACGGCCACGACGATTGCGCTGGATCACCGACCACCGTCCAGGTCGCCGTACGTCCGCGCCGCGCCACCATCCGCCACTGCATCGGGGTCAGGTCCTGCGCCTCGTCGATCAGCACATGGGCGAACCCGTCGTCCTCGATCCGGTGGGTCGGCGGCGTCCAGGCCCGCCCACTGGGGGCGTACTCCCGGTCGGAAGCCGTGGTCAGCTCCTGGAGGTCGACGCCCTCCGCAAACACGATGTCGTCGGCCAGCGTCCGGTCCTCGGTGTACTTCGCCGGGATGTCGCCGAGGGCATAGCGCAGTTCGTCGACCAACGGCACGTCCTCCACCGAGAGCGACCCATCGGCGGCCCACGACTTGAGCAGCAGCGACTGGTCGTCGGCCGAGATCACCCCCTCGCCGACCCGGGCCAAGAAGTCCGCCTCTCCGAGCCACCGCAACACCTCGGCGGCCGCCAAAGGGGGCCACCACGCGGCCGCGAAGTCAACGAACGAGTCATCGGAGAGGAGTTCGTCGTCGAACGCCTCTCGGCCGCGGTCCAGCCCCCGCTCGCTCGTGACCTGTCGCCACAAGACGTCCAGCAGCGCGTGCGCGATGCGAGGCAGCTGCCGATTGCGCTGCCCTTGCGACATCAGCTGACGGCGCAGCTGTCCGAGTCGGCGCTGATCCAGGACCAGCGTGTTGTCCCGCCAGAACAGCCGGAACTCTCGCGGGCTCCCCGGGGCATGTTGGCGCGCGACCCGCCGCATCAACTCCACCATCCGCGCCGAACCCTTCACGTCCGCCGCCGCCGGGTCGTCGTGCCGGGTCCCCCGGATCCCGTCGACCACCTCGCCGAGGGACCGCAGGGCCACTGCGGTCTCACCCAGCGACGGCAACACCCGCTCGATGTAGCGCATGAACACGCCGCTCGGTCCCACGATCAGCACCCCGCCGCCCTCGTAGCGGCGGCGATCGCTGTAGAGGAGGTACGCCGCGCGGTGCAGCGCGACGACTGTCTTGCCGGTCCCCGGTCCCCCCGAGATCGACACCACGCCCTTGAGGGGCGCTCGGATCGCCTGGTCCTGCTCGGCCTGGATCGTGGCAACGATCGAGTGCATGGAGCGATCCCGAGCCCGCGTGAGCTGCGCCATCAGCGCGCCCTCACCGACGATGGGGAGCTCGGTGTCAACCGAGGCGTCGAGCAACTCGTCCTGCAGGGCCGTCACCGTCGAACCGGTGCAGCGCAGTACCCGCCGCCGAATCACGTCCTGCGGCGTGGCCGCGGTGGCCTGGTAGAACACCGCCGCGGCAGGCGCGCGCCAGTCAATGAGCAGGGTGTCCTTGCGGGCGTCGAGCAGCCCGATCCGGCCGATGTAGCGCGGCGCGCGGTCCACACTCGCGCGCAGGTCCAGCCGTCCGAACACCAGACCCTCGTGCGCCGCGTCGAGCTGGGCGATCCGTTTGGCCGCCTGGAACACCATCGCATCCCGCTCGACGAGGCCACCCTCATGGCCCAGCCGGGCTCGGCTGTGGCCCTCGCGAGCCAATGCCTGAGCCGCCTTGGCCGAGTCGGCCAACTGTTGATACACCCGGTCCACGACTCGTTGCTCGCGGGCCAGTTCGCCGGCCAACACTCGACCGGAATCCCCAGCATTGTCGGGGTCATCGATCAACGACGAAACCGTCCTGTCCTACTCATGGATAGGGAATTGGGCAAGTCCACCATCGTACTCGTCGGTTCTCGGCATAGCGCCAAGGGTCCGCACGTTCCGCAGGTCTGTGGCGTGGTGCCGCATGCGGAACGTGCGAGATGGCGTCCGGCTCCGGACGGCGGGCCCCACAATGGGTACGTGGAAACTGCGTTCTGGCTGGTCTGCCTCGCCGGCGTCGTGCTGGCGATCACCGGCGCCAGCGAACGCGCCGGGTGGCCGACGCCGCTGGTGCTGATCGCCGCGGGGATCTCGGCATCGTTCCTTCCGTTCGTCGAAGTCGTGCAACTCGACCAGGACATCGTGTTGTTCGGACTGCTCCCGCCCTTGTTGTACGCAGCTGCGTTGAACACGTCGCTGATCGACTTCAAGGCCAACCGGCGCCCGATCCTGTTGCTGTCGGTCGGGCTCGTCGCGTTCACGACAGTGGGCGTCGCTGTCGTCGTACACACCCTGATCGACGGAATCAGTTGGGCGGCGGCCCTGGCGATCGGGGCGGTCGTGGCGCCACCCGACGCCATCGCAGCCACCGCGATCGGCCGACGGATCGGGTTGCCGCGCCGGCTGGTCAGCATCTTGGAGGGAGAGTCCCTCCTCAACGACGCGACCGCGCTCGTGGCGCTGCGGATGGCGATCGCGGCGTTGGCGGTGAGCGTCGAACCGATGGACGTCGCGGTCGACTTCGTCCGGGCTGCGGGAGGCGGAGTCCTGGTCGGGATAGCAGCGTTCGTCACGGTCGGCTGGCTGCGCACCCGCATCTCGGAGCCGTTGTTCGACAACTCGCTGTCGTTCATCACTCCGTTCGCGGCGTACGTCGCGGCGGAGGAGGTGCACGGCTCGGGTGTGATCGCGGTCGTGGTCGCCGGCGTGCTCCTGGCTCACCGGGCACCGCAACACCAGACCGCCGCGTCGCGGGTCACCGAGCGGCACAACTGGCGGACGATCTCGTTCCTGCTCGAGCACGCCGTGTTCTTCGTAATCGGGCTCCAAGCGAGCTGGCTGTGGGAACGGGTGCCGGAAAGCGAGCTGGGAGGAGTCCAGATCGCGACGGTGTGCGCCGCCGTGCTCGTCGCGATCATCTGCCTGCGCCTGGCGTGGGTCTTCCCGGCCCGCTATCTCCTGGTCCGCCCCGGTCCGGACAAGGAGACGGGCACCGTCCCACCCTGGACCTACACCTTCGTGCTCGGTTGGGCCGGCATGCGCGGGGTGGTGACGCTGGCCGGCGCCTACCTCATCCCGGCCGACACCGAGCATCGCGAGGTGCTCCTGCTGATCGCCTTCTCGGCAGTGATCGGCACCTTGTTCCTTCAAGGTCTGTCGCTCCCCTGGGTCGCGCGCACGCTCGGCGTGCCACCCCCGGACCCGCTGACCGACGCCCTGGTGCGGGCGGAGTTGCTGCATCAGGCCTCCAACGCCGGGCTCGAACGGCTCGATCAGCTCGGCGAGGACGACCCCCACGGCACCCATGCGCTGATCCGTGCCCGCGTCGAGCAGCGCAGCTTCGCCGCCTGGGAACAACTCGGTGCCGAGAGCGACGACGAAACCCCGAGCGAGGCATATCTACGCGTACGCCGACTGATGATCGACGCCGAGCGGGCCACCGTGCTGAAGGTGCGAGACTCGGGAACCGTCGCGTCCGACATCGTCAGTGAGGTGCTAGGCATGCTCGACATCGAGGAGTCAATGCTCGACGACGCGAGCCGAACACGTCGACACCCCAAGGCGCAGGTGTCCGCGCCGGCCAGATCAGACGCCTGCCCGGACCTCGCTGCGGCTTCCGGCGCGCCGACGCCGACAGTGCCCCAGCCCCGCGAGTGCGCTGAATGCCGGCGAGTCGGAACCACCTGGGTCCATCTTCGGATGTGCCTGACCTGCGGCATCGTCTCCTGCTGCGACTCCTCCCCGAGCCGGCACGCGACCGCCCACTTCGAGCAGTCGGCGCACCCGGTGATCATCTCGGCCGAGCCCAACGAGCACTGGCGCTGGTGCTACGTGCATCAACTCGTCGGCTGACCCAGCCCTACGACGCCAGCCACAAGGCGTCCTCGATCGAGACCTGACCGAGACCTGGCGAACACATCCAGCGGCCCGCCGGCACCGAACTACCGTCATGCCCCCCACTTCCCGATCGTGGTTCCACCCCGCTGCCGGTGTGCTGGCCACTCTGGCCGGTGTCGCCGCCGGCCACCTCGCCGCGTCGGTGCTGAGTCCCGCCTCGTCCCCCGTGCTCGCCGTCGGCAGCGCGATCATCGACCGGACCCCCACACCGGTCAAGGAGTGGGCGATCCGCGAGTTCGGCACCTGGGACAAGCCCTTGCTGATCGGCAGCGTCTTCGTGGGCACGCTCGTCCTGGCCGGGATCGCCGGGAGCCTCGCGAGGAAACGCCTCGTGCTGGGCGCCACCCTGCTCGTGGCTCTGGTCGTCATCGCCGGGGTTGCCGCCATGGCTCGGCCCGCGGCGAGCCCTTCCGACGCGATCCCATCGCTGGCCAGTGCGGTCGTCGCCGTGATCGCCCTCGGCTGGTTGGTCCGTAGCCGCGCAAGCACGCCGCCCGAGGCTCTGCGGATTGAGACGGAGGCCGTGGCCGCGCGCAGGCGCACGATCCTGGCCGTCGCCGCCGTCGGGGCATTCGCACTCGCGGCCGGTGGCACCGGCACCTGGATCTCCCGAGTGCGGACCCGGATCCGTGACATCACCCTGGCTGCCCCTGCCGATCCCGCGCCCACGTTCCCCACCGGGCTCGAGCAGACCTACCCCGGCATCTCGCCGCTGCGCACGCCGACCGCGAAGTTCTACCAGGTCGACACCAAGCTGGCCGTGCCGATCGTCGACGTCGACACGTGGCAGCTCACCGTGGACGGCGACGTTCGCTCGCCGTTCAGCATCGACTTCGCGGAACTCTCCGCGATGCCCTTGATCGAGCGCGACATCACCCTGACCTGTGTGTCCAACGAGGTCGGCGGCACGTACGTCGGCTCGGCACGCTGGCTCGGCGTACCCGTCGCCGCTCTGCTGGACCGAGCGGGCGTGGGCGAGCGCGCCGACCAGCTGTTGTCGGTCGACGTCGAAGGTTTCAAGATCAGCACCCCACTCGCCGCCGTGCGCGACGGCCGAGACGCCTTGATCGCCCTGGCGATGAACGGCGACCCCCTCCCCCGCGAGCACGGCTTCCCGGCCCGATTGGTCACGCCGGGGGTCTACGGGTTCGTGGGCGCGACCAAGTGGCTCGAACGGCTCACCCTCACGACGTACGCCGAGGAAGAGGCCTACTGGACCGAGCGCGACTGGGCGACCGACGCCCCGGTCAAGGTCTCCTCGCGCATCGACACCCCCAAGCCGCTGTCGCGCATCGCACCCGGCCAGACAGTGATCGGCGGGGTGTCATGGGCCCAGCAACGCGGCATCGCCCGGGTCGAGGTGCGCATCGACGGCGAGGCCTGGCAGGAGGCGACGCTCGGACCCGACGTCGGCGTCGACTACTGGCGGCAGTGGTATCTCCCCTGGGAAGCCACCCGCGGCCAGCACCTGCTCGCGGTGCGAGCGACCACGCGGGACGGCGAGGTGCAGACGGCTGCGCGGGCGACGCCGTTCCCGGCCGGCTCCAGCGGCATCCAAGAGATCGTCGTGATCGTCGAGTAGCGCCAGCCACATTCGTAACCAAACGGTGACCTAAGCGCCCAATCCAAGCGGCTACTCGAAGCGAATAACCCTTGTCAGATGCAAAGAGTCACCCCACAAGCAATTCCCGCAGCACCAGCACAAGTTCAGCAATACCTCAATGCACCACAAATCAACTACAGGAGAACCACTTCAATGAACATCAAGCGCGTTGGCATTATCGGGAGCCTGGCCATGGTCCTCTCCCTGTCCCTGGCTGCCTGCGGCGGTGAAGAGGAGCCCGCTCCGGCGGCTGAGGACACCACGACCGAAACCACTCCGGCACCCGCCGAAGAAGAAGAGATGATGGACGCTGGCGCCGAGACCTTCGGCCCCGGCTGTGCCCTGATCCCCGCCGACGGTGCGGGCTCGTTCAACGGCATGGCGACCGAGCCGGTTGCGACCGCCGCGAGCGCCAACCCGCTGCTCAAGACGCTGGTGACCGCGGTCGGCGTGGCCGGCCTGGGTGACACGCTGAACTCCGCGGAGGCCATCACCGTGTTCGCGCCGACCGATGACGCGTTCGCGAAGATCCCGGCCGCCGACCTCGAGGCCGTGCTGGCCGACAAGCAACTGCTGACCACCATCCTCACGCACCACGTGGTTGCCGGTAAGTTGTCGCCCGACATGCTCGCTGGCAAGTTGGAGACGCTCGCGGGTGACACCATTCGCGTCAAGGGTTCGGGCGAAGAGTTCACCGTCGGCAAGGAGAACGCCGCAGTCCTCTGTGGCAACATCCCCACCGCCAACGCAACGGTGTACGTCATCGACACCGTGCTGATGCCCTGATCACTCGATCAGTAGTCAACAACTCATAGCTGCAGTGCACGAAGGAATGTGAGTCGACGCAGATGGTCTCTTGGGAGAAGTCATGGCACGCCTTGACAAAACCACTGCGCTGGATCGCGCCCGTCCCCTCCGGAGGTTCGACTCCGGAGGGGGCGGTCCCTTCCCCTGACGATTCCAGCGCGAGTGCCGCCGCTGAGCTCGCCCACCTGATTCACCAGTCGTCGCTGGGAGACCAATCGGCCTTCGCCGAGCTGTACGACGCGACGTCTGCTCGCATCTACGGCTTGGTCCTTCGGGTCGTACGGGATCCCGCCCAGAGCGAGGAGGTCGCCCAGGAGGCCTACCTGGAGATCTGGCGGAACTCAGCGCGATTCGACCCGAGCAAGGGCAACGCCTTGTCCTGGATGATGACGCTGGCCCACCGGAGGGCAGTCGACCGAGTCCGGTCGGCAGAAGCCTCCAGCAGACGTGACACCGCATACCAAAGCTCCACTCAACCGATCGCACACGACGTCACGGCAGAGACCGTGACCACCAGACTCGAGGCCCGACGCGTCCGCCAGGCGCTGAAGGCGCTCACCGCCGTCCAGCGCCAGGCCATCGAGTTGGCGTACTTCGGGGGTTACACACATACGGAGGTGGCTTCGATGCTCGACTTGCCGGTCGGCACGGCCAAGACTCGCATCCGGGACGGCTTGATCCGGCTGCGTGACGCGATGGGAGTCGGCAGTGCCGGCCCCGGTATCGGATTGGGTCCTGAAATCGGATTGGGGAGTCACCATGAGTGAGTTCCATACGCTCTCGGGCGTCTACGCCGTCGACGCCGTCGACGACATCGAGCGCGCGACGTTCGATCGCCACCTCGTCGACTGCGCCGAGTGCCAGGTCGAGGTGGCCGAGTTCCAGGCCACGGCCGCGTTGTTGTCCGCCGAGTCCCTCACCCCCGCTCCCATCGGCCTGCGCGATCGCGTCCTCGGCGAGATCGCCACGGTCCGGCCACTGCCGCCTCGCACCGCAGGCGGTCACCGGGCCGAACGACGGTCGCCGTGGACGGTCCTGGTGGCCGCTGCCGCGGCCGTCGTGACGCTCGGCGTCGGGGGCACGGTGATCTGGAACCAGTTCGCCGAGCCCGACACCCAAGTCATCAGCGCGACCGACCGGGTCCTCTCCGCTCCCGACGCCGAGCAGGCGACGGTTCAGCTGCTCGGCGGTGCCGAGGCGACGCTATGGCGTTCCGAGGAGCTCGGCCAGGCCGTGCTCGTCACCAAGGCGCTGCCGGCTCCCCCGCCGGGCCGGGCCTACCAGATGTGGCTGTTCACCACCAACGGCACGATCGCACCTGCGGGCATGACGACCGCGGCGCCCAACCAGACGATCCTGCT
>JAKFXV010000135.1 GCA_021731205.1 Nocardioides sp.
GGTGTCGTCGTCGAGGTAGGCGGTCACCGATCCGGCGGCCTGGCGGGCCAGCAGCCCGGTTTCGAACTTGATCGTGCGGGTGCCGAACTTGCCGTTGTCAATGACGGTCTCGACGGCGGAAATGACGGGTCCCTCGTTCAAAGGAATCCCTTTCTCTTCGGGGAGCACACCGCTGCGCCGAAGGGCAGGTCTTCGATCGAGGCCCGCGGAGCTCGTGCGCGCATTGCTGCGACCCGGCTCCGAAAGCCACTACCGAGGACCGTGCCGGGCGATCGGCCTACTCCTAGGTGTTGGTATGAAGTTGTGAGGCGGCTCCGCAGAGGAACACGCCGTGCTCAGATGCGACGGTCGTCCCCCACCTGAGGTGAAGGACGACGGCAATCAGCGACGCAGGCCGAGACGCTCGACGATCGAACGGTAGCGCTCGATGTCGGTCTTCTGCAGGTAGTTGAGCAACCGACGGCGCTGTCCGACCAGGAGCAGCAACCCACGCCGGCTGTGGTGATCGTGCTTGTGTGACTTCAGGTGTTCGGTCAGGTGGGAGATGCGATGGCTCAGCAGCGCCACCTGGACCTCGGGAGAGCCGGTGTCGCCCTCTGTCGTGGCGTACTCGGCGATGATCTTCTTCTTGGTCTCCGCGTCGGTTCCGATCGACATGGGGCTCCTTCGGTTTCTCGTTGCGCGGCGCGCCGGGGCCTGTCCACCCGGGCACTCTTGATCCGCGGCCGTTACACGGCAACCGCAAAAGATTACCAGCGCGCTGCGCCCGCCCCCAAAACGCTGAGCCCCCCGCCTCAGGTCATACGTTGTGGCTGCTATAGCGACCAACACGTATGACGTCCGCGCTGTGGTCGTGGACCGAGGGCCTTCGCAATGTATAGATATGCAGGATGTTGTATATAGTTACCGACATGTCCAAGGTTCTGACCAGCCTGCCCGTCGGCGAACGTGTCGGCATCGCCTTCTCGGGAGGCCTCGACACCTCCGTCGCCGTAGCTTGGATGCGCGAGCGGGGAGCGATCCCGTGTGCCTACACCGCTGATCTGGGTCAGGCCGACGAACCCGACATCGACTCGGTCCCCGGCCGCGCCACGGCGTACGGCGCGGAGCTCGGCCGGCTCATCGACTGCCGGCTGCCGCTGGTCGAGGAGGGCTTGAGCGCACTGCAGTGCGGCGCCTTCCACATCCGCAGCGCCGGGCGTACCTACTTCAACACCACCCCACTGGGCCGCGCGGTCACCGGCACCCTCCTCGTCCGGGCGATGGCCGAGGACTCCTGCGACATCTGGGGCGACGGATCGACCTACAAGGGCAACGACGTCGAGCGCTTCTATCGCTACGGGTTGCTCGCCAACCCTGCCCTGCGGATCTACAAACCCTGGCTCGACGATGCGTTCGTGCGCGAGCTCGGCGGTCGCGACGAGATGTCGGCCTGGCTCAGCGCCCGGGACCTGCCGTACCGCGACTCGGCCGAGAAGGCCTACTCCACCGACGCCAACATCTGGGGCGCCACCCACGAGGCCAAGCGCCTCGAACACCTCGACACCGGCCTGGAGATCGTCGAGCCGATCATGGGCGTGAAGTTCTGGGACGAGTCGGTGACGATCCCGGCCGAGGACGTGACCCTGGAGTACGCCGGTGGTCGACCGGTGGCCATCAACGGGGTCGAGTACGACGACCCGGTCGCCCTGGTCCTCGAGGCCAACCGGATCGGGGGTCGGCACGGTCTGGGAATGTCGGACCAGATCGAGAACCGGATCATCGAAGCCAAGTCCCGCGGGATCTACGAGGCGCCCGGCATGGCGCTGCTCTGGATCGGCTACGAGCGCCTGCTCTCGGCGATCCACAACGAGGACACCCTCGCGAGCTACGCGACCCAGGGTCGTCGACTCGGTCGCCTGCTCTACGAAGGTCGCTGGTTCGACCCGCAGGCGCTGATGCTGCGAGAGCCGATCCAGCGCTGGGTCGCCTCGGCCGTCACCGGAACGGTGACGCTTCGGCTACGCCGCGGCGACGACTACTCGGTCCTGGACACCGTCGGGCCGGCGCTGTCCTATCACCCCGAGAAGCTGTCGATGGAGCGCACCGAGAACGCCGCCTTCGGGCCGACCGACCGGATCGGTCAGCTGACCATGCGCAACCTGGACATCGCCGACAGCCGGGCGCGGCTGGAGCAGTACTCCGCCAGCGGCATCGTGGGCTCGGGCCATCTGATCGGCGCCCTCGAGGCCGGCGGGGCCGGGGCGATCGCCGAGCGCGCGCCTCGGCTCGGAGAAGCGGACGAAGAGCTGCTCGAGGACGCCAGTTTCGACTTCGGCGCCGATTAGTGGTCAGGCCGGCTGCCGCATCGCGTGGTACGCCGCCCGAGCGCCAAGAAAGTCGACACCCGGAGCAGTTGTTGGCTCAGCCGCTCCTGCCCCAACAGTGGCCGCACCGTGTCGACCGGCCCCGGGGGCTCAGCCACCGAGCAGCTCGCGAGTGCGGCGTACGTCGTCATGCATGGCGTCGACGAGCTCCTGGACGGCGGCGAATCTGACCATTCCGCGCAGGCGTCGCACGAATGAGACCTCGACGTCGACGTCGTAGAGGTCCGGGGAGGTGTCGTCGACGACGTGGGCTTCGACGCGGCGCTCGCGCTCGCCGTCGAAGGTCGGATTGCTCCCGACGGAGATCGCCGCAGGGGCACGATCGCCCGTGTCCAGTCGCCGCAACCAGCCGGCGTACACCCCGTCGGCCGGGGCAGCCAGGCCGGCACCGATAGGGACGTTCGCGGTGGCGAAGCCGAGCTCCCGCCCCCGTTGATCGCCGCGGACGACGCGTCCTCGGATCGCGAACGGACGACCCAGCGCCTCCTCGGCACCTTCGACGTCGCCAGCGATCAGACAGTGCCGGACGTACGTCGACGACCACACCTGCGGGCCACCGTCGAGCGCGATCGGCTCGGTGTCGAAGCCCAGCTCACGACCCAGCTCGGTGAGGGCCGCGACGTCCCCGGCCGCCCGGTGTCCGAACCGGAAGTTGGCACCCACCACCACCACGCGGGCGCACAGCGCGTCGACCAGCACTCGGCGGACGAACGTCTCCGGAGCCCAGCTCGCCATGTCGAGGTCGAATGGCAAGACCAACGTGGCATCAACTCCGGCGCCGGAGAGAAGCTCGAGACGCGTCGCAATCGTGGTCAACATGTTGGGCGCGTGTTCTGGTCGAAGCACCGCCATCGGATGCGGATCGAACGTGACCGCGACGACTCTCGACAGTCCGCGCTGATCGGCAACCTCACGACAGCGGGCGAAGACGTGTTGGTGGCCGCGATGGATGCCGTCGAAGTTCCCGATCGTCACCACGCTCGGGGTCGCTTCGAGCAGGTCGGCCGGATCCTGCTCCAGCGCTCGCCACACCTGCACCCGGCTAGCCTGCCACAGCTAGCCCACGAACACGGCGACCGCTCGAGCCTGACCGCCGCGGGGCTCGTACAGCGCCAGAAACTCCCCGTCGGGCGCGAAGACGGCGCTGAGCCCGATGAGGTCGACGTCCAAGGGACGCCCGACGCGGACCGCTTCGGCCTGCTCACCCGTCAGGTCGTACGACGGGAACGTGCGGCGCGCCACCTCGGCGATCGGCACCAGCTCCCACTGCCGGGTGAGTTGGTCGAGCGTGCGCGCCCGCGCCAGCGTGAACGGCCCGACCGCGGTCCGGCGCAGCGCGACCAGGTGACCGCCCACGCCCAGCTGCCGCCCGAGGTCGCGCGCAATCGCGCGGACATAGGTGCCGCTGGAGCAACGGATGGAGACCGCCACGTCCAGCAGATCCGGGCCGACCCGGGCCACGTCATGGACGTCGAGAGCGTCGATCGTCACGCGGCGCGGTTCCAAGGAGACGGCCTCGCCGTCGCGGACCCGTTGATAGGCCCGTCTGCCGTCGACTTTCACGGCCGAAACCGACGTCGGCACCTGGTCGATGATGCCGACGAAACCGATCAGCGCGGCGCGCACGGCCTCCCCATCCACGGCACCGGCGGAGGCAGTCGAGATCACCTCGCCCTCGGCATCGTCGGTGGTGGTGGCGGCGCCCAGCCGGATCGTGGCGTCGTACGCCTTCTCGGTCAGCATCAGGTGGCCCAGCAGTCGGGTGGCCCGCTCGACTCCCACGACGAGCACGCCTGTGGCCATCGGATCCAACGTGCCCGCGTGCCCGACCTTGCGGGTTCCGGCGAGTCGGCGGACCCGAGCGACGACGTCGTGGGAGGTCATGCCCGCGGGCTTGTCGACCACGATCACACCCGAGACCGGCCGATCCGAGACCGTCTCGGTCACGCTCGGGTCACTCGTCGATCTCCTCAGGGTCAGGCTCGACGGGGTGCTTGTAAGGATCGGCATCCCCGGCGTACGACGCCCCGACCGCCGCGGCGGCCAGCTCGGCATCGTGTGCCCGCGCCGCCGCCAGCACCTCGTCGAGGTGCCGAGCCGTCTCGGGCAGCGCGTCGCGGACGAACGTCAAGGACGGCACGTGTCGCATGCCCAGCTGCTTGCCCACCTCCGAGCGCAGCAGACCCTTGGCCGATTCGAGCGCTGCCGCGCTGGCCGCCTCGGCGGGTTCGTCGCCGAGCACCGTGTAGAAGATCGTGGCCTGTTGTGAATCGCCGGTCAGCCGCACCTCGGTGATCGTGACGAACCCGAGCCGCGGATCCTTGATCCGCCGTTCGAGCATCTCCGCCACGATCACCTGGATCCGATCGGCAATCTTGCGCACGCGTGGACTTGCCATCGCGATCTCCTCCTCACCACGACCAGAGCGTCAGCTCCGGGGGATCTCCCGCATCTCGAAGGCCTCGACGATGTCGCCTTCCTTGATGTCGTTGTAGCCGCGGAGCACGAGGCCGCACTCGAAGCCCTCGCGGACCTCCGCAACATCGTCCTTCTCCCGTCGCAGCGACGCCAGGTCGAGATTGTCGGCCACGACCGCGCCGTCGCGGACCAGCCGCACCTTGGCGTTGCGGCGCAAGGTGCCGCTGGTGACCATGCAGCCGGCGATGTTGCCGATCTTCGAGGAACGGAAGATCGCACGGATCTCCGCCTGTCCCAAGGTGATCTCTTCGTACTCCGGCTTGAGCATGCCCTTGAGGGCGGCCTCGATCTCGTCGATCGCCTGGTAGATGACCGAGTAGTAGCGGATCTCGACGCCTTCCTTGTCGGCGAGCTCCGTGGCCTTGCCCTGCGGGCGCACGTTGAAGCCGATGATGATGGCATCGGAGGCGGCGGCCAGCATGACGTTGGTTTCGGTGATCGCACCGACCCCGCGATCGATGACACGCAGCGAGACCTCGTCGCCAACGTCGATCTTGGCGAGCGAGTCCTCGAGCGCCTCGACCGAGCCGGAGACGTCGCCCTTGAGGATGAGGTTGAGCTCCTGGCTCTCCCCCTTCTCCATCGAGGCCATGAAGTCTTCGAGGGTACGCCGGACCCGACGCTGGGCTTGAAGCGCAGCCCGCTCGCGAGCCTCGCGCTTCTCCGCGATCTGACGGGCCGTCCGGTCGTCATCGACGACCAGGAAGTTCTGACCTGCACCGGGCACCGCGGTCAGACCGAGCACCATCGCCGGTCGCGACGGATCGGCCTGCTCGATCGGGTCGCCGTGCTCGTCGAGCATGG
This sequence comes from Nocardioides sp., assembly GCA_021731205.1. GTDB lineage: Bacteria > Actinomycetota > Actinomycetes > Propionibacteriales > Nocardioidaceae > Nocardioides. The sequence goes on from JAKFXV010000135.1 coordinate 5,649, forward strand.
CGCGGACCCGGCCGTGGGCCGGACCCGCCACGATCGTGTCGCCCACGCGCAGCGTGCCGCGCTGGACGAGGATCGTCGCCACCGGTCCGCGACCCCGGTCGAGGTGTGCCTCGACGACCAGGCCTTGTGCGTCCTGGTTGGGGTTGGCCCGCAGGTCGAGGGAGGCATCGGCGGTGAGCACGATCGCCTCGAGCAACTTGTCCAGATTGAGCTCGCTCTTGGCCGAGACGTCGACGAACATCGTGTCGCCGCCATACTCCTCGGGGATCAGGCCGTACTCCGTCAGCTGGCCGCGCACCTTGGTGGGGTCGGCGTCCGGCTTGTCGATCTTGTTGACCGCAACCACGATCGGCACATCGGCCGCCTTGGCGTGGTTGAGCGCCTCGACCGTCTGCGGCATCACGCCGTCATCGGCGGCGACGACCAGCACCGCGATGTCGGTCGCCTTGGCACCGCGGGCACGCATGGCGGTGAACGCCTCGTGACCCGGGGTGTCGATGAAGGTGATCCGGCGATCGGACCCGTCGACCTCGGTGTGGACCTGGTAGGCGCCGATGTGCTGGGTGATCCCACCGGCCTCCTTGTCGACGACGTTCGCATTGCGCAGGGCGTCGAGCAGCTTGGTCTTGCCGTGGTCGACGTGACCCATGACGGTGACCACCGGCGGACGGGCCTCCAGATCGTCATCGATGCCTTCGTCGGTGCCGAACTCGAGGTCGAAGGACTCCAGCAGCTCTCGGTCCTCGTCCTCGGGGGAGACCACCGCGACGATGTAGTTGAGCTCTTCGCCGAGCAGTTCGAGTGTCTCGTCGTTGACCGACTCGGTTGCCGTCACCATCTCGCCGAGGTGGAACAGCATCTGCACCAAGGACGCAGGATCGACGCCGATCTTGTCGGCGAAGTCGGTCAGCGAGGCACCGCGAGCCAGACGCACGGTCTCGCCGTTGCCCTTGCGGACGCGCATCCCACCGATCGTGGGGGCTTCCATGTTGTCGAACTCTTGGCGGCGCTGCCGCTTCGACTTACGTCCACGACGCGACGGGCCTCCGGGGCGGCCGAACGCGCCCTGGGTCGAGCCACGACCGCCGGGACGGCCCTGACCACCCGGGCGGCCCCCACCGGCCGGTGCCGGCGGACCGAAACCACCTGGGGCGCCTCCGCGACCGGGGGCACCCGCCCCCGCGCCGCCACGTCCCGGCGCGGCACCCGGGCGTCCGGGGGCACCGGTCCTCCCGGGCGCACCAGGACGGCCGGGGGCACCGGGTCGCCCGGAACCGAACGCGGCCGGCGACTTCGGCATCATCGCCGGGTTGGGCCGGGGAATGCCGTCGCGACCCGATGGTGGTCGAGGCGGACGCAGGTCGCCCGGCTCCGCGTCGCGGTCGGGGCGGGGCGCCGGACGGCGCCCCATGCCCTGGCTAGGGGCGAAGGGATTGTTGCCAGGCCGGGGTGCGCCCGGCCGGGTCGGGCGGGCCGAGGGTGGCGCCGACGGTGAAGCCGCGGCGGCCGGAGGTGCGGCCGCGGCTGGCGGCTCGACCACGACGGGTTCGGGCAGCCCAGGTTCGAGGGCCGGCTCCGGGGCCGTGCCCGGAGCCTCGGGGGGTGCCTTGGGCCCCGGTCGAGGGGCCTTCTTGGCTGGAGCGTCGGCGACCTCGGGAGCAGCAGCCGGCGGAGCGGCCGCCGCTGCGGCCTTCAGCTTCTCGCCGTACTCCTTCTTGAAGCGCATCTCGACGGGCAACTCCACCGTCGAGGAGGGCGACTTGACGAACTCGCCCATCTCTTTGAGCTTCTCGAGAACGAACTTGCTCTCGACACCGAACTCTTTGGCGAGTTCGTGGACTCGGGTCTTCGCCACGGGATTCTCGGGCTCCTTCTGGCCCGAGTCCCAGGATCTCTAGGAACGGACCGATAGTGGTGTTGCGTGAGTTGACAGGCTCATCGGGAAGTACTCATCGAGTGCTCATGAGCTGCTGCTCCAGTTTCTTCTCGGCGCTGCATCGGTCAGGTGTCGAGCGGGTTGTGGACCGCTGGTGTGACCTGCTGGATCACATGGTCGCGGATCGCGGTTGTCTCCACGCCCACTCCGAGCCGCAAGGCCCGGGGAAAGGCGCGCCGGCGAACTGCCAACTCGAAACAGGCAATCCTCCGATGGAGATACGCGCCGCGACCTGCGGCCGATCCCCCCGGATCCGGTGTGAGGACTGCTTGGCCCCCATCACGCGACTCCACGACGATCCGCAACAACTCGCTCTTGGCGGCCCGCTCCCGACACCCCACGCACGTCCGGACAGGCCCGCAGAGCGGATCGGAGTCAGGAGTAGGCGTGTGAGTGAGTTCGTGAACCACCGCAGAAGACTCTACCGCTTCGGTTCACAGATGACCGAATGGACGCCCGCCCAGGCGAGCCGGTCACTCGCCCGCTGGCGCCTCGTCGGAGCGGATGTCGATGCGCCACCCGGTGAGCCGTGCGGCCAATCGCGCATTCTGGCCCTCCTTGCCGATCGCCAACGAGAGTTGGTAGTCGGGGACGATCACGCGCGCTGACTTGGCTTCCATCGACACGATCTCAACCGATGTCACGCGTGCCGGCGACAACGCTTGGGCGACCAGCTCAGCGGGATCGTCGGACCAATCGACGATGTCGATCTTCTCGCCGTGCAACTCCGCCATCACGTTGCGCACACGCTGCCCCATCGGCCCGATGCAGGAGCCCTTGGCGTTGACGCCCGGGACGGTCGAACGCACCGCGATCTTGGTGCGGTGCCCGGCTTCGCGGGCGATCGCCGGGATCTCAACGGTCCCGTCAGCGATCTCGGGCACCTCCAGCGCGAACAGCTTGCGAACCAGGTTGGGGTGGGTCCGAGAGAGCATCACTTGGGGTCCGCGCATGCCCTTGCGCACCGAGATCACCAGGCATTTGATCCGGCTGCCGTGCTCGTAGGTCTCCCCCGGCACCCGCTCTCCGGCCGGCAGCAGGGCTTCGAGCTTGCCGAGGTCGATCATCACGTCGTCGGGGTTGCGACCCTGCTGGATCACCCCCGAGATGATGTCGCCCTCCTTGCCGAGGAACTCCCCGAAGCGCAGCTCGTCCTCGGCGTCACGCAGCCGCTGCAGCATGATCTGTTTGGCCGTCGTGGCCGCGATCCGGCCGAAGCCTTCGGGGGTGTCGTCGTACTCGCCGATCTGGTTGCCTTCGTCGTCGACCTCGGCGGCGTAGACCACGACGTGCCCCGACTTGCGATCCAGCTCGACGCGAGCGCGCTCCTGGGCGCCCGGCGTCTTGTGGTACGCCGTCAACAGTGCCTGTTCGATGGCGTCGGCCAACACCTCGAAGGAGATCTCCTTCTCCCGTTCGAGCATGCGCAAGATGCTGAGGTCGATATCCATCAGTCGTCGCTTTCCTCGTGATCGGTCGGGCGGTTGAACTCGATCTGCACCAATGCCCGGGAAATGTCCTCGAAGGCGATCAGCCGGCCCGACCCGCCCGGGATCGTCAACTCGACGTCGCCCTCCCGCACCACCTTGAGGCGTCCGACGACGCTTTCACCGTCGGTGAGGGTCAGCTTGATCAGCCGATCGACGTTGCGCCGCCAGTGGCGCAACTCGGTGAGCGGCCGATCGACACCTCGTGAGGTGACCTCGAGGGTGTAGGGAAGCTCACCCATCACGTCGCCGGCATCCAGGACAGCCGAGATCGTGCGCGCCGCATCGGCGATGTCATCGAGGGTCGGTCCGCCATCAGCGTCGACGGCGACGCGCAGCACCCGGCGCTTGCCGGCCGCGGTCAACTCCACGGCTTCGAGGTCGAGTCCGAGGTCCGCCAAGGGAGTCCGCACCGTCTGCTCGATCCGATGCAGGGTCACCTCGGCGCGGCTCGTGCCGGTCGAACCCTGGCTGGTCACCGTGGCCGCCTCCTTGTGCTGTTAGGTGATCAGGATAAGCCCTCAACCATGCGCACGACGACCTCCGACCCGCAGCGGCCGGGCTAGGGTCGGCGCATGTCGTTTCGGGGCCTGCGAGCCATGTCGCTGGTCACGATGTTGGCGTTGTCAGGATGCTCACTCCCGGGCGAGGCGCCCGAGCCCGCGCGCTCGGGAAGCCCGACGGCTACCGGACCCATTGGGCAGGTCGCCAACCCGAACATCGGGGCTCTGCTGGCGGCGGTGATCGAGGAAGATTCCACACTGGCCGCACTCGGGACCGCCCATCCGCGACTGGCCCGCCGCACGACGGCACTGCGAGGGGTGCTCCGCGCGCACATCGCCTTCCTCGCCGGTCTCGAGCCGGCACCGCAGTCCACGGCACCGCAGTCCACGGGCACGGCCACACCGACGCCCGCGGGGATCGCCGACGCCCGAGACCAGGTGAGCAGTCGAGTCACGGCCCTCGTTGCGTCGTACGCCGACGCCGCGGCATCCGAGCCCAACCCCGCCCTGGCTCGAGCGTTCGCGAGCCTGGCGGCGGGCGCAACTCAGGGCCTGGTGGCCGGGCGATGGCAAAGCCCGCTGCCGCCCGCCGCGCTGGGGACCTCGCTCGACCCGGCGACCACGGCACTCACACCGAGTGCGGTGGACGCCCTACAGCGGGTGCTGGCGATGGAGCACGCCGCACTCTGGTCTTACGGCGTCTTGGGTGCGAGCACCTCGGCCGCCGACGCCCCCGAACTGTTCGCGGCGATGACCACCGGCTACGAGGCCCATCGGACCGCGCGCGACGAAGTCGACGCGCTCCTGCGCAACTTGGGGCACGAACCGGTGGCATCCGAAGTGGCGTACGTGTTCGACGACCCGCTGCGCACGCCCACTCAGGTCGCCGCGGCCGCCCGGGCCCTCGAGTCGGACACGGCGGCGACGTACGCCTGGTTGGTGGCTCAGGCCGACGCCGATCCGGACTCCGGCGGCGGACTGCGGCGGTGGGCGCTGACTGCGCTGGGAAATGCAGCGATCCGCGAACTCGTCGCCCAGGGAACCCCCGAGAACTTCCCCGGAGCCGACGAACTCGCGGATCGCTGAACAGGCTTTGCTGGCCTCACCATCGAGTCCCGAGACCCCTATGGTGAAACCGATGATTCCTCACGAGTGCACCGCGACGCGGGAAAACGGACTTGCATGTTTTTGCAATGCATTTAGTCGCAGTTGAGCGCGTTCGAGCAGGCACGTCAGTGCAGAAAAGCGTCACCCGGAGCGGACGAGTTCCTCGATCCGTCCGGCGGCGTCAGCGACCGCGACATCCTCGCGAGTCCCCCCTGAACGATCCTTGATCTCGACCGCGCCATCGGCAAGTCCGCGCCCGACGACGACGATCGTCGGGACCCCGATCAGCTCGGCGTCCTTGAACTTGACCCCGGGGCTGACCTTGAACCGGTCGTCGTAGAGGACCTGCACGCCCCGCGCGTCGAGCTCGGAGGCGAGCGCCTCCGCCGCAGCGAAGACGGCATCCTCCTTGCCCGTGGCCACGATGTGTACGTCGGCCGGGGCGACCTCGCGCGGCCAGCACAGACCGAGCTCGTCGTGGGTGTTCTCGGCGATCGCGGCGACGGCGCGGGACGGACCGATGCCGTAGGAACCCATGGTCACCGTGACGAGCTTGCCGAACTCGTCGAGCACCTTGAGCCCCAGCGCCTCGGCGTACTTTCGGCCGAGCTGGAAGATGTGTCCCATCTCGATCCCTCGCGCTGACTCGAGGGTGCCGTCACCGCAGTTGGGACAGGCATCGCCGTCGCGAACTTCGGCTGCCTCGATCAGGCCGTCCGGCTCGAAGTCGCGGCCGACCACCAGGTCGAGCACGTGTGAACCCGGCCGATCGGCACCGGTGACCCAGCGCGTGCCGGCCACCACCCGCGGATCCACGAGGTAGCGGATCCCCGAAGCCCGCTCGGTGCCCAGCGCGTCCGGACCGATGTAGCCCTTGACCAGGCTCGGATGCCGGGCGAACTCCGCCTCGTCCATCGGCTCGACCTCGATCGGCTCCAGCCTGCCCTCGAGCCGCTTCTGATCGACCTCGCGGTCCCCCGGGATGCCGATGGCCAACGGCTCCCGGGTGCCGTCCGGATGCTTGAGCATCACCAGCACGTTCTTGAGCGTGTCCGCGGCGACCCACGCCCGATCCGCCCGCGGGAAGTGCTCGTTGAGGTGCGCGACCAGGGTGTCGATCGTCGGTGTGTCGGGGGTGGACTCCGCGTGCGCTGCCGGAGTCGCCGCCACCTCCTCGACGCTCGGTGAGGCAGGCGCGAGCACTTCGACGGCTTCGACATTGGCGGCGTAGTCGCACTTCGTGCACCGAACGTAGGTGTCTTCGCCGGCGTCCGCACGTGCCAAGAACTCCTCGGACCCGGAGCCGCCCATCGCCCCCGAGGTCGCCTTGACGATGACGTAGTCGAATCCGAGACGGTCGAAGATCCGGATGTAGGCGTCGCGATGCATGTCGTACGACGTCTGCAGGCCGGCGTCGTCGATGTCGAAGGAGTAGGAGTCCTTCATCACGAACTCGCGCCCCCGCAGCAGCCCGGCGCGCGGCCGCGCCTCGTCGCGATACTTCGTCTGGATCTGATAGATCGACAGCGGCAGATCCTTGTAGGAGGAGTAGAGGTCCTTGACCAGCAGCGTGAACATCTCCTCGTGGGTGGGGCCGAGGAGGAAGTCGTTGTCCTTGCGGTCCTTGAGCCGGAAGATGCCGGCGCCGTACTCCGTCCAGCGCCCGGTCGCGTCGTAGGGCTCCCGCGGCAGCAGCGCCGGGAAGTGCACCTCCTGAGCGCCGATCGCGTCCATCTCGTCGCGAATGATCTGCTCGACCCGGCGGAGCACTCGGTAGCCCAGCGGCAGCCAGGCGTAGAGGCCCGGAGCAACCCGCCGGATGTAGCCGGCGCGGACCAACAGCTTGTGGCTGGCCACCTCGGCATCGGCCGGATCGTCGCGCAGGGTGCGGACGAAGAGCGTCGACAGGCGCAAGATCATGAGCGAAGGCTACGGGAACATGATCGTCGCGAAGCGCGAGGTCTCGGTGAACCCGCAGCGCGCATAGGCCCGGCGTGCGGGCACGTTCCACTCGTTGACGTACAGCGACGCGACCGGCGCGATATCTGCCTGGATCAGCCGGACGGCGGCGGCGATCCCGGCCGCGGACAGCGCATTGCCCCGGTGTTCGGGGGCGACGTAGACACCCTGGATCTGGGCGGCGTACGGCGTCGCGCAGGCGACCTCCGCCTTGAACAGCAGCCGACCGTCCTCGATCCGGACGAAGGACCAGCCGCGACTGATCAACTGCTGCACACGGGTTCGGTAGACCTCCCGACCCGGGCCGGTCTCTGGGGAGATCCCCACCTCCTCGGTGTACATCGCCACGCAGGCGGGATAGAGCACGTCGAGGTCGTCCTGGGTGCTGCGCCGAACCGCTGGGTCGGAGGCGATCAGCGGCTCGTGGGCGAGTTCGAGGTGTGGTTGGCTCCAGCGCAGATCGCGGGGAGGCGGCCGGTGCCCGCCGAGCCCGGCGTACAGCTCACGCACGGCCGGCTCGGGTCCGAAGATCGTCGAGACGAAAGTACGGCGCTCGGCCGCGCGCTGCGCGAACGCCGCGGCGTCCTCGGCGGCCACCTGCACGGGGACCAGGTTGGCGCCCACATGGCAGGCGGCAGTGAGCTCCCCATCCGCGAACCGGCCCCACATCTCCCCGCCCATCCACCTCGGGTCGAGCTTGGTCGTGCGGGCGCGGTACTCGGCGAACACGTTGACGACGGGATCGCGGGCGGTGAGAGCCAAGAAGTCGTCGAGGTCGCTCACGCCCAGCGGGCGGATGCCTCGGCGCGTCGACAACATTGGCCGAGCCTACGCATCAAGACACGTTCACGGAGGGCGTTGCGCCCTCGACTGGTTCCATCTGCTCGGCCAGGCGCAGCGCTTCCTCGATCAGGGTCTCGACGATCTGCGACTCGGGGACGGTCTTGATGACTTCTCCCTTCACGAAGATCTGGCCCTTGCCGTTGCCACTGGCGACACCCAGATCCGCCTCGCGCGCCTCACCGGGACCGTTGACCACACAGCCCATCACCGCAACCCGCAGCGGCACCTCCAGCCCGTCGAGTCCGGCGGTCACCTGCTCGGCCAGCGTGTAGACGTCCACCTGCGCCCGGCCGCACGACGGACACGACACGATCTCGAGGCGGCGCGGCCTCAGGTTGAGCGACTCCAGGATCTGCAGGCCGACCTTGACCTCTTCGACCGGCGGCGCCGACAGCGACACCCGGATCGTGTCGCCGATGCCTTTGCCGAGCAGCGCTCCGAACGCGACCGAGGACTTGATCGTCCCCTGGAAGGCGGGTCCCGCCTCGGTCACGCCCAGGTGCAGCGGCCAGTCCCCCGCCTCGGCGAGTAGCTCGTAGGCCCGCACCATCACGACGGGGTCGTTGTGCTTGACCGAGATCTTGAAGTCGTGGAAGTCGTGCTCCTCGAACAGACCGGCTTCCCACACCGCCGACTCGACCAGCGCCTCGGGGGTGGCCTTGCCGTACTTCTCCAGCAGCCGCTTGTCCAAGGAGCCGGCGTTGACGCCGATCCGGATGCTCGTGCCACGGTCCTTCGCGGCCTGGGCGATCTGTTTCACCTGGTCGTCGAACTGGCGGATGTTGCCGGGGTTGACCCGGACCGCGGCGCAGCCGGCGTCGATCGCGGCGAAGACGTACTTCGGCTGGAAGTGGATGTCCGCGATGACCGGGATCTGCGACTTCGTGGCGATCGCCGGAAGGGCCTCCGCGTCGTCCTGGCTCGGACACGCAACCCGCACGATGTCACAGCCCGAGGCCGTCAGTTCCGCGATCTGTTGCAAGGTTGCGTTGATGTCGGAGGTCAGCGTGGTCGTCATGGACTGAACCGAGATCGGCGACTCGCTGCCGACGCCGATCTTGCCGACCTTGATCTGGCGCGTACGCCGGCGCGGGGCCAGCACCGGCGGGGGCAGCGCGGGCATCCCGAGGCCGACGCTGGAAACCGACTCGGACGCGAGTGAAGTCATGTACACAGGCTACGCGGCCGGATGCAGATCCCGGGCGGAGGTCACGACGGCAACCGCACCGGCACGACGAGGTCACCGATGATCAAGATCACGCCCATCACGAGCAGGGAACTGGCCACGACGTAGGCGACCGGCAGCAGCTTGGCCACGTCGGCGTACCCGGGATCGGGGCGGCCGGTCAGCCGTGCGAAACCCCGGCGCAGGGCTTCGTAGAGGGCGCCAGCGACGTGCCCGCCGTCGAGCGGGAGCAGCGGGACGAAGTTGAACATGCCGATGAACAGGTTGAACCCGGCGATGATCATCGCCAGGAACACGACCTTCTCCGTGAGCGGGAAGTCGTCGCTCGCAGCCGTTTCGCCCGCGATCCGACCACCGCCCACGACGCTGATCGGTCCGGCTGGATCGCGCTCCTCCAACCCGACGATCGCCAACGCGACGTGGCCGACCTTGACCGGAAGTGTCACCAGGGCCTGCACCGTGTCGACGGTCATCGAGCCCATCTCACCCAGGGTGTAGAGCGGGCCACCGGTCTTGACATAGGTCTCCGGGGCAACCCCGAGGAAGCCGACCTGGGTCAGCGTCTCGTCGTCGAGCGACAGCGGCCGGGCCTCGACGGTCGTGTTGGTCTGGGCGGTCATCGTCGCGCCGTCGCGGACGAAGGTGATCTCGGCCGCCCCGTCACTGTTGGCGCGGATCACCTTCTGGAGTCCGGCCCAGGACTCGATCGGGGTGCCGTTGAACGCAACGATCCGGTCCCCGGCCTCGAGTCCGGCCAGGCGAGCGGGGGTCAGCGGGTCGGCGGGCGTGCACTCGCGTCCGTCCTCGGCGTACGGCACGACGCACGGCGACACCTCGCTGACGGTCGTCGTGGTGCGGATGTCGGAGATGTTGCCGTAGGTGGCGAAGACGCCGGCGAACAAGAAGAACGCGATCGCCAGGTTGACCATCGGTCCGCCCGACATCACCGTGACCTTCTTCCACCAGGCCATCTTGTAGAACAGCCGGTCGGCGTCGTCGGGGCCGATCCGCTCCAACTCGGCGGCCCGGGCATCGGCGATCAGGCCGGTGAAGAAACCGGTGTTGTAGTCCCGCACCCGCTCGGCGTTCTCCTCCTCGCTTTCCCCGAGCGCACCCGCCGGCACGGTGGCACCGTCCTTCGCGGGAGGCAGCATTCCGACGATCTTCACGAAGCCGCCGAGCGGGATCGCCTTGAGGCCGTATTCGGTCTCACCCCGTTGGCGCGACCACACGGTGGGGCCGAAGCCGATGAAGTACTGCGTCACCTTCCCGCCGAACCGCTTGGCCGGGAACATGTGCCCGACCTCGTGCAGCCCGATGGACACCATCAGGGCGAGGAAGAAGATCACCACGCCGATCGTGTAGTAGACAGCGCTCATGCGGGTGCGGCTCTCCTCGTCTCACCTCGGGTCAGGACGCTCATGACGCCCCGATCAGCCGAGTCGCCTCGGCCCGGGCCCACGCGTCCGCCGCGAGTACGTCGTCCACAGTGAGCTCCGCCTTCGAGGGTACGCCGTGCGCGGTCAGCACGGAGGCGATCGTGGGCACGATGTCGGCGAACCCTAGGTCGCACGCTCGGAAGGCGGCGACGCACACCTCGTTGGCCGCGTTGTAGACCGCAGGGGCCGTGCCACCGCGCCTCCCGGCTTCGCGGGCCAGCGCCACGGCGGGGAACGCCGCGTCGTCCACGGGGGCGAAGTCCCACCGCTGCGCGGTCGACCAGTCCACCGCGGGGGCCACGTCGGGCAAGCGGTCGGGCCAGCCCAGGGCCAGGGCGATCGGGATGAGCATCGTGGGCGGGCTGGCCTGCACCAGCGTTGACCCGTCCCGAAACTCCACCATGGAGTGGACGACCGAGGAGGGGTGGATCACCACCTCGATGTCGTCGAAGCCGATGCCGAACAGCAGGTGCGCCTCGATCACCTCCAGGCCCTTGTTGACCAAGGTGGCGGAGTTGATCGTCACGACCGGCCCCATGTCCCACGTCGGGTGAGCCAGCGCCTGTTCGGGCGTCACGTCCGCCAACTGCCCCGCCGACCAGCCGCGGAACGGGCCGCCGCTCGCGGTCAGCACCAGCCGGCGTACCTCGTCGGCGCGGCCGGAGCGCAGGCACTGTGCCAGCGCCGAGTGTTCGCTGTCGACCGGGACGATCTGGCCGGGCTTCGCGCGCCCGGTCACCACCGGTCCGCCGATGATCAGGGACTCCTTGTTGGCCAGGGCCAAGGTGTTGCCGGCGTCGAGCGCGGCCAACGTGGGTCGCAAGCCGACGGCGCCGGTGATGCCATTGAGTACGACGTCCACGGTCAGGCCCGCCGCATCGACCGATGCCTGTTCGCCAAGGTCGGCGAAGCTCGGTGCGAACTCGGCGACCTGGCGGTCGAACAGCTCGGGGTTGCCGCCCCCGGCGGTGAGCCCGACGACGCGGAACCGGTCCGGATGGCGGCGTACGATCTCGAGGGCCTGGGTGCCGATCGATCCGGTCGAGCCAAGGATCACGACGTCGCGACGGTTGCTCACCCCTGTAGTGCCCACCACGGCATCCTCTCAGCAGACCCCCTGGCCTGTGGATGCCCGGTTGCGACCTGGGCCGATCGGTCAAATGCTGGTCGGCATGTCTGGAAGGGGGCACTATGGGAGCCATGACGACCGCGACGCGCAGCGGGGGATTCACCCGTGCTGACCTCGATGCGATGCCCGATGACGGTCGCCGCTACGAACTCATCGACGGTGCGATCTTCGTGACGCCCTCGCCGCGATTCGTTCACCAAGTCGTCGCGGGCAATCTCTACCTCCGACTTCACGCGCAGTGCCCCGAGGAGCTGCGTCTGCTGTTTGCGCCCTTCGATGTCGCCCTGGCCGACGACACCGTCGTCGAGCCCGACCTGGTGCTGGCCCCACGTGCCGACTTCTCGGAGAAGGATCTGAGCGTTGCGCCGATGCTGGCGATCGAGATCTTGTCGCCCAGCACGCGACGGGTCGATCTTTTCGTCAAGCGTGGTCGCTACGAGGAGGCAGGGGTGGGGGCGTACTGGATCGTCGACCCAGACGAGCCGTCGATCACGGCGTACGAACTCCAAGACGGCGTATTCGCGTCGGGTCCCGTCGCGCGCGGTGAGGAGACGTTCGACGTGACCTTCCCGTTCGCGGTCAGTTTCACCCCGAACGAGTTGCTGACCTGACCGCTTCCTAACCGCCCGGGCGGAGGGTCGGGCGGAGCCGGTCGAGCACCGCCTCGTCCTCGATCGTCGAGGGCACCTGCGGTTGCTTGCCGTCGGCGATCTCGCGCATCGTCTTGCGCAGGATCTTCCCCGAGCGGGTCTTGGGGAGCCCGCCGACGACGGCCACGTCCTTGAAGGCCGCGACCGCGCCGATCTGTTCGCGCACCATCGCTACCAGTTCCGTGCGCAACTGCTCTCCGGAGATGTCGGCCCCGGCCTTGAGCACGACGAGCCCCCGCGGGAGCTGTCCCTTGAGCGCGTCGGCGACGCCGATCACCGCGCACTCGGCGACGGCCGGATGTTGGGCGAT
>JAKFXV010000009.1 GCA_021731205.1 Nocardioides sp.
GAGCACGACACTGGCCGCCGCGTCGCGCACCTGATCGCTGGCCGCCTCCTCGACTACATCGAGTTCGACGATGGCTATGCCATTGCCAAGATGCGACCTCCTGCCGAGATCCTCGGCAAGACCTTGGCCGCAGCCGCGGTTCGCCAGCGGTACGGCGTGACGATCGTCGGGCTCAAGCCGAAGGCGGGGGGCTTCGCCCACGCCGTTCCGGAGACGACCGTCGCGTCAGGAGACCTGATCATCGTCAGCGGCGCCCGCGCCAAGGTGGATACTTTCGCCGAGCTGCCCTGACCGGCGCTAGTCCCTGGTCACCGTGAGCGACAGCACGTCCGGGCGAGCGTAGTGACCCGTCGGATCGAAGGCCCGCCGACCGGCGGCGATCAGGTCGAGGTCGAGAACCGACATCACGGTTCCGGCCTCACCCACCAGCGGTCCGGCGAGGATCTGCCCGCCCGGAGCGACGATGGTGGAGTTGCCGCGCGACAGCAGATCCTCTGCATCGCCGTACAGGTCGGCGGCGCCCGGCAGGTCCCGCGGCACGTCGCATCCCCGGAGGAAGGCAGTGATGCCGACGACGAAGACCTGCCCCTCCTTGGCGATGTGCCGCAGCGTCGGCACCCACTCGTCACTGTTGTCCCAGGTCGGAGAGAGCAGGATGTCGATGCCTTGTTCGTAGAGCGCGGCTCGCGCCAGCGGCATGTAGTTCTCCCAGCAGATCAGGGATCCGACCCGCACCCCGTCCATGTCGATGACTGTCAGCAGGGGTCCTTGGCCGTTGCCCCACACCAAGCGCTCTGCACCGGTGGCGATCAGCTTGCGGTGCACTCCGGCGATCTCACCACTGCGGTCGATGTAGACGACGGTGTTGTAGAGCGTGCCGCTGCCTGAGCGCTCGCTGACGCCCAGCGCCACCCACACTCCCGCCGCGGCGGCGGCTGCGCGTGCCTTGTCCAGGTCCGGGCCGACGACCTCGACCGACTGGTCCTGGAACCGGGCATACCACTCCGCATCGCTCCACGGGCTTCGCCGCCACAGCCAGTCGGGGTAACCCGGCACGAAGGACTCCGGAAAGACCACAAGGTCTGCGCCCGCGGCGGCGGCGGACTTCACCTCGCGCCCGACGATGCCCAGGGTTCCCGCACGGTCGAGGTACGCCGGGGTCACCTGCACCGCCGCGACACTGAACGTTGAGTTGGGCTCGAGTCTCATCAGTTCTCCTCAGGTTGTCCGGCAGTGGGGCCACCCACTCGTGGTGCACCCTAACCGGACGTTCATTTTCCGACTGACCTGTTAGTACGCACTGATCCAGGCGTCGCGCCTTGGGCTGAGGCGCCGCTCCGGCACAATGGCCTCATGGTCAAGGCTGGCCCTAGGGTCACGGCGTCGGAGCCTCTGCGCTGGGTGCGCGGGGCCGTCCTGAGCGCCGTCGCATCCCTGGTCGGCATCAGTGCTCACGTCTATGCCGGGGGACTTCTGCCCGGTCCCGGGTTGATCGCCGGGTGCTATCTGGTGGGCGTCGTCATCGGCGTCGCATTGCTTGAAGGTCAGGCCTCACGCTTGCGCGTGGTGGCGTTGACCGTCGGCGGGCAGATGGCGATGCACTCCGCGATGTCGCTCAGCGGTGGGCACATCGGCCAACCCGCGGGCGAGCCTGAGGGCTGGCAGGGACTGAGCTACGTGATAGAGCACCTGATCGCGGATGCCTTGGCCGATCACGGGTTGATGACTCTGAGCCACATCGCGGCTGCAGCTGTCGTCGGGCTGTGGCTCGCCGCGGGGGAGCGGGCCCTCTGGACGTTGCTGTCGCTGGCCTTCGACTGCGTCATTGCACTCGTACGCCGTCCGTGGTTCGCGGCTTGCCTGCACCTTCCGGTGCTGCGTGTGGCCGCATCGATCGAGGTGGCCGCTCCGGCCGAACTCGACGCATGTGTTGGTGGTATCAGCAGGCGCGGTCCTCCGCTGCGCCTCGCCGCCTGAGCCTTCGCTCGGCGGACTCCCACTCACCACCTCGCCTGCACCGCACCGGTGCAGGCATTCACTCATGCGTCTTTCAAGGAGATTCATCATCATGTTGCTTCGAAACATTTCGCGCGCCTGCGCGCTCCCGGCTGCTGCCGCAGTCGTCGTCCTGTCCGCCGGTGCCGCCGGTGCGCACGTCACGATCTCACCGTCGGAAGGGGCCGCTGGCTCCTACACGGTGCTCACGGCGAGCGTGCCGCACGGCTGCGACGGATCACCCACAACCAAGGTCGCCATCCAACTGCCTGAGCAGTTGCTGTCGATCACGCCGACTCGCAACCCGTTGTGGGAGGTGGAGAAGGTCATGGTCGCGCTTGACGAACCCGTCACTGACGCGCATGGCAACGAGGTCACCGAACGGGTCGGTCAGGTCGTCTACACGGCCAAGACGCCGTTGCCCGAGGGGTATCGCGATGCCTTCGAGCTCTCCCTCCAGGTGCCCGACGTGGCAGGCGAGACCCTGGTCTTCCCCGTGATCCAGACGTGCGCCAAGGGCGAAACCGCCTGGGTCGAGGTTGCTGCCGAGGGCAGCACCGAGGAGTTGGCCAAGCCTGCGCCGACGTTGACAGTCCTGCCTGCCGAGGGCGACGGACACGGCGGAGGAGCGGACGAGGCCAGCGCTGAGACGGAGGTCGAGCCGGCCGCGGCGGAGCCTGCCGACGACGGGGGCACCAACACCCTTGGTGCCGCCGGGCTCATCGCCGGTCTCCTCGGCTTGGGTGCCGGCGGTGCCGCGTTGATGCGGAGCCGACAGGGCTCGTGATTCACGGCCTGATCGGCCGGCGAGGGCGAGCCATCCGGCTCGTTCTCGCCGGCTGGGCGGTGGTGACCAGCGTCGTACTGCTTGCCCCACCCGCGGGAGCGCACGCGGCGCTGGTCTCCACTGATCCGGCCGAGGGCACGGTCCTGGCCGAGTCGCCGGCCCAGCTCACGCTCACCTTCAACGAGCCGGTGACGCTGGCAGCGTCCTCCACGACGTTGTACGACGCCGCCGGCGACGGCATCGACGCCCCAGCCCGATCCGTGGACGAGCAAGTCGTCGTAACGCCCGCGGGGAGGCTTGGGGACGGCACCTATGTGTTGGTCTATCGGGTGATCTCGGCCGACGGGCACCCCATCGCGGGCTCGCTCAGCTTCTCGGTCGGAACTCCTAGCGAGAGCGTGGTCAGCATCGACACGTCGGGCACAGACCCCGCCGTGCGCGCGGTCCATGGTGCCCTCCAGGGCGCGACCTACCTTGGCCTGCTGCTCGCCTCCGGTCTGGTCGCGTTCGTGGTGGTCCTCCTGCCACGCAGGGAGGAGTGGGCGGACGTTCAAACGACCCTGGTTCGGCTGGTGCGCGGTGGGGCGATCCTCGGAGCGATCGCCGTCGTGGGGTTGGTGCCGGTGTCGGTGGCCTACCAACAAGGTCTCGCGCTGGGCGGGGTGCTGAGTGGCGCGTCGTGGACGTCGTGGCTCTCCGAGGACGGGTTGATGTCAGGGCTGGTCGCCGGGGGTCTGCTGGTCGCCGCGATCACGGTGCCGCGTCGCCCTGGACCACTGCGTGCGTCGGGCATCGTCGCTCTCGATGCCGCACTGGTCGCGCTCGCGGCCCCTGTGCTCGTGGGGCACACCCGCGCGTTCGGCCCGACGTGGCTGGTGGTGTCCAGCGACGTCGTCCACCTGCTGGCCGGTGCGATCTGGTTCGGTGGCCTTGTCGGACTGGCGGTGTGCGTCCGCCGCGCGACAGCCGATGCCTCGGGCATCGCGACCGTGCTGGCCCGGTTCTCCACCGTCGCCGCCGGGTCGTTGCTGTTGGTCGCGGCGGCCGGCGGACTGTTGGGATGGCGAATCCTGGGTTCGTGGTCGGCGCTCACCGGCACGTCGTACGGCGTGCTGTTGCTGATCAAGGTCGGCATCGTCGCGGGGGTCGCGGCAGTCGCCGGCTGGAATCGGTTCCGGCTGCTGCCCGCCGTCCAGCACGCCATCTTCGACGGCGACGCATCCGCCCCGTCGCGGTTCGGTCGGACGGTCCGCCTCGAGGCCCTGGGTTTGCTCGTCGTGGTGCTACTGACGGGGTTCTTGGTCAACACCGTCCCCGTCGAGGATGCGACCGCGATCACCGCGCGACCCGGCACGACGATGGTCGACGGCGAGGTCGGTGGTGTGCGCGTGCTGGCGCATCTGGATCCGGCCGCTGTCGGCCCCAACACGATCCAGGTCCGACTGGAGACTGCCGCAGGGGAGGCGCTGCTGCCGTACGCCCCTCCCGTGATCACGCTGGCGTCGGAGTCGGTTTCCCTGGACGCCCCGGCCCCCACCGAACTGACGTCCGCAGAGTTCGAGACCGAGGTCGTCATCCCGACCGCCGGGGACTATCGGCTGCGGGTCAGCGTCCGGGTGGACGAGTTCACGAACCCCGTCGTGGATCTGCCGGTCTATGTAGCCGGCCGCTGAGGCCTCGGGACCAACGGCCGCAGGTAACGGCCCGATTGGCCGTACCCGGCCTCCAGCAAGCGCACCTAGCGTCGGTGGCGACCGGACCCGCCGTCAGCGAGGAGGAGCGCCATGGACGTCACCAGTCCCGTGGAGATATTGGGTGTCCACGAATGCTGGAGCCTGATTGAGCACGAGGAGTTCGGGCGCCTCGCCTATCGGCTCGTGGATGAGGTGCACATCGTGCCGATCAACTTCCTGGTCGATCACCGCTCGGTGCTCTTCAGAACCTCCTCAGGCAACAAGCTGCTCGCGGCCGCGCTGCACTCCGACGTGGCGCTCGAAGTGGACTGGCACGACCAGCGCTCGGCCTGGTCGGTCGTCGTCCGTGGTCGGCTGCATCGTTTGGCTGAGGCCCAACAGCATCGAGTCGACCAGCTCCCGTTGAGATCCTGGGTGCCCACCCTGAAGTACGACGTGATCGAACTGGTCCCGGAGGTCGTGACCGGTCGCATGTTCCACCTGGATCGACCCGAGGCGGGTACGAACGACAGGACGGCGCCATTCGCGTGATCGGCTCGCAAGATCTCAACGTCGACGGGTCCAGCCCGGAAGGTCGCTGATAACGCGCGGGCGTGTCCGTCCTGGTCCTGATCACCGGCGTCGGCCGCAGCGGAACCAGCACCATGGCAGGCACCATGCACCACCTCGGGCTCTCGGTTCCCGGACCCCATCTGAAGAGCAACGAGTCCAATCCGCGCGGCTTCTTCGAGAACCGATGGTCGGTCCGGTTTCACAACGAGCTCAACGCGCGCGCTGGGGTCAACCTCTTCGACAGCCGTCCGCATGCCCTGAGACTCGTCCAAGACACCGTCACCGCGCGGGATAGGCAACGGCTACGCCGCTTCCTTGCCAAGCACGCCGCGGACCAGGTCGTGGTGAAGGATCCGCGCACCGCGTTCACGCAGCGGCTGTGGCGGGAGGAGGCGGCCGCGGTCGGGCTCGATATCGGCTACGTCTGCATGCTTCGGCACCCAGCCGAGGTGGTGGGCAGCCGCACGACGTACTACGGGGCGAAGAACCCCGGTGACGTGCGGGCCTATCAGATATCGAACGTCGCCCGGTGGATCAATGCAACGCTGATCAGCGAGCGTGAGACCAGGGGCGGGCCCCGTTCGTTCGTGCCGTACGTCGAGCTGCTTGCGGACTGGCGAACCGTGATGGGCAAGGTCGGCCTCAACCTCGGGCTCACCTACAACGCGGATCTCGCCGCGAGCGAGAAGCACCCGGTCGACGACTTCATCGAGCCGTCGCTAAGACGGCACGCGCCTACGTGGGCAGACATGTCGATCCCGAGCGACCTCGCCGCCCTCGCTGAGGACGTGTGGGGGAGTGTCACTGATCTCGCCGCTGCAGACGACGTTCACGCGGATGCCTCGCGACGACTGGACGACCTTTCGGCTCGGTATGCCCAGTTGCTGGCCGATGACTCCGCTGTCTGTAGCGACCTCATCGCCGAGGCACGGGCCGCCGTGGGCCGTGACCGGCCCGACCCCGCCGACCTCACCGATCGCGAGGTGGTGGCCGCTGCCGTGGCCAGGCTGCGCCATCGAGTACGCCGCGGGCGATCCTGAGCAGCGTTTTGCCGGGTTCGTCGCGCTTTGTGGTGTCTATGGCGTACGTGGTGCGACACAGCCTCCACAAACCCAAATGGTGATGCTGGTGGGCGATACTGGGTTTGAACCAGTGACCTCTTCCGTGTCAAGGAAGCGCGCTACCACTGCGCCAATCGCCCCAGGAACTTCCCCGGGAATTCAGGGTTCCAATCTGGTGAAGCTCGAGGTGGGTACGGGATTTGAACCCGTGTACACGGATTTGCAGTCCGTTGCCTCGCCTCTCGGCCAACCCACCGCGGATGGGTCCGCCGAGACCCTCTCCGAGCGGACGACGAGGCTCGAACTCGCGACCTCAACCTTGGCAAGGTTGCGCTCTACCAACTGAGCTACGTCCGCCTGCAACGACCGACCTGACGACCGGCAGCGCGGGTTGAACAGTAGCCGATGCCCAGGGGGGCGCAAAATCCGACAGGGCCGGTGTACGCCGCGTCCGAGGCGTCGCTCCCAGGGGTGTCACGCACTCCTAGAGTGACCCCATGCACGCGTGGATGAACGGCTCGCTGCTGCCCGATGCGAGCGCCCCAGCGGTCTGCGTGGTGGACCACGGATTCACCGTCGGCGACGGCGTCTTCGAGGCCATCAAGGTGGTCGACGGGCAGCCGTTCGCGCTCACCCGGCACCTCGATCGGCTCGATGCATCCGCGCAGGCGTTGGGGCTTCCGCAGGTCGACAGGGAGCACGTCCGGCAGGGTGTGGCCGCCGTACTCGCTCGTGAGCATCTCGCCTTGGGACGCGTCCGGATCACCTACACCGCCGGCCCTGCGCCGTTGGGCTCGGGGCGCGGGCACACGACGCCGACGCTGGTCGTGGCGGCGGCCGCGATGGAGCCGTGGCCGCTCACGACCGCGATCCTGACCGTGCCCTGGCCACGCAACGAGCGTGGCGCGCTAGCAGGCCTCAAGACCACGTCGTACGCCGAGAACGTCGTCGCCCTCGGTCGCGCCGCTGAGCACGGCGCGACCGAGGCGATCTTCGCGAACACGCAGGGTCACCTGTGCGAAGGCACGGGCTCCAACGTGTTCTACGTCGTCGACGGCGAAGTCCGTACGCCGACCGTGAGCAGCGGGTGCCTGGCCGGGGTGACCAGGGCGCTGCTCATCGAGTGGGTCGGTGCACGCGAGGTCGACGAAGAGATCTCTATCGCCGAATCGGCGGACGAGGTCTTCTTGGCGTCGACAACACGCGACGTACAGGCCGTCCATCGCTGGAACGACCGACAGTTCGTCGCGCCCGGGCCGATAACGCGCCAAATCACCGCCACGTGGACGGTGAAGGAACGCGAGTCGATCGACCCGTGAGCTGGCTCAGTTGGTGAGCAACCGGCTCAGCAGCGACTCGACATCGAAGTGCTGCTCCTCGGCGCCATCCGCCACGACGGCGTAGGAGCGGGCGAGGAAGTACCTGATGTCACGTGCCGCCGCGGAGGCGAGCAGATGGCCATCGGGTGAGCAGAGTTCGATCAGCACGGTCGGCGCCCCTTGCACGTCGAGCTCGGGCCAGATGTGCACGTCGCCGTCACCGGCAGGCTCGTGAAGCCCGTCGGCGAGCAGATCGCGGCTGAAGGTCCAGACGACGGAATCGCCCGGCACATAGAACGTCAACGTCACGGCGAATGGATCCGTGGGCTCATAGCCCAGGGTCGCCTCGAGTGTGTGCGCTTTCCCCAAAGCGTCAACACAATCCATGGAGATGTCGTGGCTCACGTCGTTGGCGACTGAGTCCTTAAACGCATCGAGCATTGGATTACCCCCTGATATGGCACCGACTTGATGCCTTCTTCACTTGCTATTGGGACGATCCAGCGCTCGCATCGTGACGAAGAGAACGTGTCACCTGGTTGGGTGGAACTGGCTAGGCTGAACGGACTACAAGGGGCGTCATTGGGATGACCCTGAAGGCGAGTTCACCGGAATCATCGGTTGCTGGGAGCGCCCACATGACAGGCACGACCAGATGAACCGTGAGCAGCAGATGTGGGGGCAAGGGTGACTACGACCGGGGGCACCAGCGGTGAACCGTTGGTGAGCGGCGACAGCCAGCCGGATGACCCGACTCTCGAAGACTTCTCCCCCGAGGCCAAGCAGCGTTTCGTACGCCTGCGCAGGTGGCACGCTCGCGCGCACTCCAACCCGATCACCTCGCTGATCACCAAGGTCATCGTGACCATCGTGGGCGCGGTGCTCATCTTGGCCGGCATCGTGATGCTGATCGGGCCCGGTCAGGGCATCTTGGCGATCATCGCTGGCCTGGCCGTGCTCGCGACGGAGTACGCCTGGGCCGAGCGTCTCCTCCGCCGGGCCCAGGCCAAGCTGCACGAAGCACGCGAGAAGGCGCGCGCGATGGATCCCCGCGTACGCCGCCGCCGCATCGCGCTGATCACGCTCGCCTGCGTGGCCGCTACCGCAGCCGTCATCGGCTACCTCGTCGTCTACGACTGGCCGAATATCGCCGTGAGCAGCTGGAACTGGGTGCAGAGTTTCAGCAGCCTGGTGCCCGAACTGCCCGGCATGTGACGCGGGATAGTCGGGTCGGGTGCTTCGTCTCGCGGTGGCGTCCCTAGCGATCAGCTCAGCGCTCGCAGCTTGCGCGTCGGCCCCGCCCAAATTGCCCCAGACCGCACCTTCGGGAGGTTTCGCCCCAACCGGCGAAGACTCAGCTGCACGCCCGGCTAGGTCCGCCATTCCAGCCCTCGATCCGGGGAATCCCTCCCTGGCGCTGCGGAATCTGGGCTCCCTGCCGCATGTGTCGCGCGATTGGCACTCCGTGCCCTACGAGCGGAGTGCGTTCGGTGACGACTGGATCGACACCGACAACAACGGCTGCAACCAGCGTGACGACGTGCTCCTCCGGGACGGGCTGCCAGGAACGGTCATGGTCACAAATCAAGGCAGCTGCGATCACGATGTGGTCGCTGGGGAGTGGCTCGATCCGTACACGGGCCTCGTACTGCGTCTCGACGACCTCAAAGACCCGTCGCAGGCTCAGGCGATCCAAATAGATCACATCGTTCCGCTGGCCGAGGCATGGGTCTCCGGTGCCGCCACGTGGACAGATGAAGAGCGACGCCGCTTCGCCAACGATCTCTCGGAGTTGCTCGCCGTGGACGGCCCCACCAACGCAAGCAAGGGGGACGACGATCCAGCCGCATGGCGGCCCAAGAAGTCGTTTCAGTGCCGTTATGCCACGCTCTGGGTTGCGGTCAAGACGGAATGGAACCTGGCGGTGGACCCAAGTGAGCGCAGGGCCTTGGTATCGATGCTGGCATTCTGTGCCGACTAAATGGGGCCAAGGGCTACGAGGCTAATCGGCCCGTTGGGAAGTCACGTGTCCGATGAACCACGCGGCCACAGCAGCGGTCACGGAGCCGATGAGCGCGATCCCCACGAGCATTAGGGCCACGGCGATAAGCCTCCCCGCGGTCGTGACCGGAAAGAAGTCCCCATAGCCGACTGTGGTGACCGTGGTGGTCGACCACCAGAGTGCGTCACCGAACTGGGTGATGTTGGATCCCGGAGCGTTGCGCTCGGCGTCGAGCACGGCGAGGGCGCCCAAGCCGCAGGCACCGATCGCGGTGCCAACCACGTAGAGCGTGACCCGGCCAGCCAGGCTTCGCGTTGCTGTGCGGTTAAGGATGCGGGCTAGCGCCAGCAGGCGCAGGAGCCGTAGCGGGCGGAGCCTCGGCAATGTCACTAGGGCGACGTCGTACCAGTGTTGGCGCGCATACTCGAGTCGGTTCTCGGCGAGTGCCAAGCGTGTCAGCAGATCGAAAACGAAGACGCCCCAAACGGTCCACGAGAGACGCGTCAAGACGCTCGCGAGGTCTCGGTCGAGAGACGGATCGAGGATGGGCCAGGCGTACGCGACGAGGAAGGCAATCGCAAGCAATAGCAGGGGGATCTCAGTGCGACGCTCCCAAGACTCGACGCGGCTCACAACGCCAGATTAGTTGCCGATGTCATAGTGCTTGGTTTGCGGCTTCGGACGTGGTCGAGTCACGGGAGGATCCGGCGTGCTGGTAGGTGGTCCTACACCCGAGCGCGTGTGGCTCGACGCCCGCAACAGGTCTAGCCTGCCTGAATGGTGAAAGTTTCGGGACTTGGCCCCTCGAATCGGCAGCACACTCAGCGAAGGGGCCGGGGCCGCTGGTGGAGCCTGGCCATTGGCATCCTGTTGATATCCGGCATCGCACAGTGCGGCGACTCAGAGCCGGACTCACCCGAAAGTACTTCCGCGATCAGCGAGCAAAGTGACGAAAGCGCCGAGCCCGCACCAGAGAGCGCGAAGCCCGCACCAGATCCCCGGGTCCCGGAGGTTGTCGGGCGTTCCGAGGCGCAAGCGGTGCGTCGGCTCGAAAGGGCGGGGTTCGTGGTCAGGGTGAAAACGAAGACCCGCACGTCGGGGGAGGACGGAGTCGTATTGCGTCAGGTGCCGGCCGGTAAGGATCGGGCGTCCGCGGGCTCGAAAGTCAAGATCGTTGTGGCGTCGGTGATACGACCAATCGCTCAGCCCACTGAGAACTGCACGGCGGGCTACAAGCCCTGCCTCCCGCCCGCATCGGACTACGACTGCGCGGGCGGTTCGGGCGATGGACCTGAGTACGCCTCCGGCCCCATCTATGTAAGCGGCTCCGACCCATACGACCTCGATTCCGAGGGCGATGGGTTCGCATGCGAGAGCTGAGGGCCCGGCGTCTGAATGTGGGCGATACTGGGTTCGAACCAGTGACCTCTTCGGTGTGAACGAAGCGCGCTACCACTGCGCCAATCGCCCCAGGTGGCAGGCGGTGACTCTAACGCATCGGGCTGGGTGCGTTCACATCAGCATCGGGGCCCGAAGGCGGGCGACGGGCCGCACGAAACCTGCGCGCGAGCAGCGGAGGTGGGTGGATACGATCGAGCGCCGACTTCCACCCGAGGAGCCACCTGTGTCGCAGTACGCCGTCACTCTCGTCCGAGCCGACGCGCGCGAGGAGCGGGAGATCGCGGCGGGCACCAAGGCCTGGGAGTTGTACGCCGACGAGCCCGAGGTGATCGCGGCAAGGGTCGGTGGGGTGCTGCGCGACCTGTCCCACGTGCTCGCCGACGGCGACGTGGTGGAGCCGGTCGAGATCACCTCCAAGGACGGCCGTGACATCCTGCGACACTCCACCGCGCACGTGATGGCACAGGCGGTCCAGGAACTCTTCCCCGAGGCCAGGCTCGGCATCGGGCCGCCGATCGACAACGGCTTCTACTACGACTTCGACGTGGACAGGCCGTTCGTGCCCGAGGATCTCGACAGGATCGAGACCCGGATGCGCAAGATCATCAAGGAGGGCCAGCGGTTCGCCCGCAGAGTCACCACTGACGACGACGCCCGCACCGAACTCGCGGCCGAGCCCTACAAGCTCGAGTTGATCGGGCTCAAGGGATCGGCCGCCGACGCGGCCGAGGGAGCCAGTGCCGAGGTCGGCGCCGGCGAGCTCACGATCTACGACAACATCCGGCGCGACGGCGAGGTGGCCTGGAGCGACCTGTGCCGAGGTCCCCACCTGCCCACCACCAAGCGCATCCCCGCGTTCAAGCTGATGCGCTCGGCGGCGGCGTACTGGCGGGGCAACGAGAAGAACAAGCAGCTCCAACGTCTCTACGGCACCGCCTGGGAGTCCAAGGAGGCGCTCGAGGAGCACCTGCACCGGATCGCCGAGGCCGAGCGCCGCGATCACCGCAAGCTGGGGCGTGACCTCGACCTGTTCAGCTTCCCCGACGAGATCGGCTCGGGACTGCCCGTGTTCCATCCCAAGGGTGGGGTGATCAAGCGGCAGATGGAGGACTACGTCCGGCAGCGGCACATCGAGGAGGGATTCGAGTACGTCGGCACCCCCCACATCAGCAAGGAGGGCCTCTTCTACACCTCCGGCCACCTGCCGTACTACGCGGAAGGCATGTTCCCCGAGCTCGACGTCGACGGCATGCCCTACCGCCTCAAGGCGATGAACTGCCCGATGCACAACCTGATCTACCGCTCCCGGCAGCGCTCCTACCGCGAGCTCCCGCTGCGGCTGTTCGAGTTCGGGCACGTCTACCGTCACGAGAAGTCCGGGGTCGTGCACGGTCTGACCCGAGTCCGTGGGTTCGCCCAGGACGACTCGCACTCCTACGTCATGCCGGAGCAGGCGCCGGCCGAGATCAAGCACCTGCTCGACTTCTGCCTCGGGCTCTTCCGTGACTTCGGGCTCGACGACTTCTATCTCGAGCTGTCCACTCGCGACGACTCCAAGCCGGAGAAGTTCATCGGCTCCGAGCAGGAGTGGGCCGCCGCGACCGCCGTACTCCAGGAGGTCTGCGAGGCCTCCGGGCTCGAGCTGGTCCCCGACCCCGGTGGGGCGGCGTACTACGGCCCCAAGGTCTCCGTGCAGGCGCGCGACGCGATCGGCCGCACCTGGCAGATGTCGACGATCCAGTACGACTTCAACCAGCCGCGCGGCTTCGAGCTCGAGTACGTCGCCCCGGACGGCAGTCGGCAGCGGCCGGTGATGATCCACTCGGCCAAGTTCGGCTCGATCGAGAGGTTCATAGGCGTCCTGGTCGAGCACTACGCAGGCGCCTTCCCCCCGTGGCTGGCCCCGGTGCAGGTGCAGGGCATCCCGGTCGCCGAGCGACACGTCGACTACCTCGTCGAGGCTGCACGGCAGCTGCGCGCCGCCGGGCTGCGAGTGGAGATCGACGACTCCGACGAGCGGATGCAGAAGAAGATCCGCAATGCCCAGCTGCAGAAGGTGCCGTTCATGATGATCGCGGGCGACCAGGACGTCGAGGCGGGCGCGGTCTCCTTCCGCTACCGCGACGGCCGCCAGGACAACGGCGTACCCCTGGCGGACGCGATCGCTCGGGTGCAGGACGCCGTCGCCCGCCGCGAGCAGGTCTGAGCCGGGGGAGCGGGCCACTCGTGCTGGACAAGTTCCGGGTGATCTTCGACGCCGTGTTCACGCCGATCGCCCGCGCCCTGCTCCGGCTGGGGGTCAGCCCCGACGCGGTGACCGTGGTCGGGACCCTGGGGGTCAGCTCGATGGCCCTCTACTTCTTCCCACAGGGCATTCTCGGCTGGGGCACGCTGGCGATCACGGCGTTCGTCTTCTCCGACATGATCGACGGGATCATGGCGCGGCTGAGTGGGCGCACCAGCCCTTTCGGGGCCTTCCTCGACTCGACCCTCGACCGGATCGGCGACGCGGCGATCTTCGCGGGGCTGATCCTCTACTTCGCCGGCCCCCACGTCGTCGGCACCGACGAGCCCGGCCTCTACCAGGCGTTGGCGACGTACTGCCTGGTCAGCGGGGGGATCACGTCGTACGCCAGAGCCCGGGCGGAGTCGCTCGGGTTCACCGCGAGCGTCGGGATCGCCGAGCGGGCCGACCGGCTGGTGCTCATCCTTTTCGCCGCCGGGCTGAGCGACTTCCTGGAGCTGCCGGTGCTGTTGTTCGGTGCACTGTGGATCCTCGCGGCGGCGAGCACTGTGACGGTCCTGCAACGCATCTGGGTGGTGCGTCAGCAGGCCGGCTGAGGTGGCTGGACCGGGAGCCGTCATAAATCGCTGAGGGCCTCCGCGGCGCCGTACGATAGGCGCATGTCTGACTTCAGTGAGCCCGCCGTCGGCACCACGCGCGTCAAGCGCGGAATGGCCGAGATGCTCAAGGGCGGCGTGATCATGGACGTGGTCACGGCCGAGCAGGCCAAGATCGCCGAGGACGCCGGTGCGGTCGCGGTGATGGCGCTCGAGCGGGTCCCGGCGGACATCCGGGCTCAGGGCGGTGTGTCGCGGATGAGCGACCCCGACATGATCGACTCGATCATTGCCGCGGTCTCGATCCCCGTGATGGCCAAGGCCCGGATCGGGCACTTTGCCGAGGCGCAGGTGCTGCAGAGCCTCGGGGTCGACTACGTCGACGAGTCCGAGGTGCTGACGCCGGCCGACTACGCCAACCACATCGACAAGTGGGCCTTCACCGTGCCGTTCGTGTGCGGCGCGACCAACCTCGGCGAAGCGCTGCGGAGGATCACCGAGGGCGCGGCGATGATCCGGTCCAAGGGCGAAGCGGGCACCGGAGATGTCTCCAACGCGGTGACCCACATGCGCACGATCCGCGCCGAGTTGCGCCGGCTGCAGGGCCTCCCCGCCGACGAGCTGTACGTCGCCGCAAAGCAGCTGCAGGCGCCGTACGACCTGGTCAAGGAGGTCGCCGAGGCCGGCAAGTTGCCCGTGGTGCTGTTCGTCGCCGGTGGGATCGCCACCCCGGCGGACGCCGCCATGATGATGCAGCTGGGCGCCGAGGGAGTCTTCGTCGGGTCCGGCATCTTCAAGTCCGGCAATCCCGCCGAGCGCGCCGCGGCGATCGTGCAGGCCACCACGTTCCATGACGACCCCGAGGTGGTCGCGAAGGTGTCGCGAGGTCTCGGCGAGGCGATGGTCGGGATCAACGTCGACGAGATCCCCCAGCCGCACCGCCTGGCCGAACGCGGTTGGTGACCCTCGGCGTACTCGCCCTCCAAGGTGACGTGCGCGAGCACGTCGAGGTGCTGTCGTCTCTGGGTGTCGACTCGCTCGCCGTACGACGGCCCGTCGATCTCGACCGCTGCGACGGGCTGGTCCTTCCTGGCGGCGAGTCGACGACGATCGCCAAGCTGGCCCGGACCTTCGGCGTCATCGATGCGCTCCGGGAGCGCATCGCCGGTGGCCTGCCGGTGCTGGGCACCTGTGCCGGCATGATCCTGTTGGCCGATCGGGTCGTGGACGGCACGGCCGACCAGGAGACCTTCGGAGGCCTCGACGTGACGGTGCGCCGCAACGCCTTCGGCCGCCAGGTGGACTCATTCGAAGGCCCGGTTCTCGTCAACGGACTCGACGAACCGGTCCACGGCGTGTTCATCCGGGCGCCGTGGGTCGAGCAGGTCGGCGCAGGGGTGGAGATCTTGGCGCGGCTCGATGAGCGAGCCGTCCCCGGTGCCGTCGGTAGGATCGTCGCGGTGCGGGAGGGCCCGATCCTCGCAACGGCTTTCCACCCCGAGGTGGGTGCCGATCCGCGGATCCATGCCATGTTCGTGGAGATGGTCCGCCGACAGCACTAGCCTCCCGAGCGACACCACAGCAGTCACGAACGCCGAGACGAAACGCAGAGAAGGACGCATGTCTGGTCATTCCAAATGGGCGACAACCAAGCACAAGAAGGCAGTCGTCGACGCCCGCCGAGGCAAGCTGTTCGCCAAGCTGATCAAGAACATCGAGGTCGCCGCGCGGATGGGCGGGGGAGACCCGGCCGGCAACCCGACGCTGTACGACGCGATCCAGAAGGCCAAGAAGTCGTCGGTCCCCAACGACAACATCGACCGCGCCGTCAAGCGCGGATCGGGCGCCGAGGCCGGGGGAGCGGACTACCAGACGATCATGTACGAGGGCTACGGCCCGTCCGGGGTGGCCTTGTTGATCGAGTGCCTGACCGACAACAAGAACCGCGCTGCGATGGAGGTGCGCACCGCGA
The DNA here is from genome assembly GCA_021731205.1 of Nocardioides sp. Lineage (GTDB taxonomy): Bacteria > Actinomycetota > Actinomycetes > Propionibacteriales > Nocardioidaceae > Nocardioides. Next base: position 15,625 of record JAKFXV010000009.1, read on the forward strand.
CCTCTCGCAACGGCGGCACCCTGGCCGATCCGGGCTCGGTCTCCTTCCTGTTCCATCGCAAAGGCGTCGTGATCGTGCCCAAAGAGCAAGACTCGCGGATCGTGAGCGAGGACGACGTAATCGAAGCAACGTTGGACGCCGGCGCTGAGGACGTCAACGATCTTGGTGAGGCGTTCCAGGTGGTGAGCGAGGCGACCGATCTGATCGCCGTGCGTTCGGCCCTGCAGCAGGCGGGAGTCGACTACGACTCCGCCGAGGCAGAGTTCATGCCCGATCTCGAGGTCGGGCTCGACGAGGAAGGCGCCACGAAGTTCTTCCGACTGGTCGAGGCCCTCGAAGACCTCGATGACGTGCAGAACGTGTTCTCCAACGCCGACATCTCCGACGAGGTCTTGGCGGCGCTGGGTTGAGCCTGGCGCGCTGACCGCGTGTCGCGTGGGCCTGGACTGTCACAGCGGACTACCTTGACTTCCGAACACACGTTCGGGCGAGAGGTGGAGCGATGCGAGTGCTCGGGATCGACCCCGGCCTGACCCGGTGCGGCCTGGGCTTGGTCGAGGGGGCGGTGGGGCAGCCGCTGCGCCTGATCGACGTCAACGTGCTGCGCACATCGGCCGACCAGCCCATCGCTCAACGCCTCGTGACGATCAAGCTTGGCATCGACGCCTGGATCGAGGAGCATCAGCCGGACGCTGTTGCCGTGGAGCGTGTGTTCGCTCGCAGCGACTCCAGCACCGTCATGGGCACGGCCCAGGCGAGTGGCCTGGCCTTGGTAGCGGCC
>JAKFXV010000011.1 GCA_021731205.1 Nocardioides sp.
GTCTGCAACTCGACTCCGGGCTTCCAGCCGCCTCGATCAACGTCCTGACGGCCTTGATCCTGATCGCCGTCCTCGGCTTCACCGCCTCCCGGAAGAAGGCACGCGCATGAGCCTGATCGTCGATGTGATGAGTGGCGGGGTCCGCGGTGGCACCTCGATCATGTACGCCGCGCTCGGCGAGACCGTCAGCGAGCGCGCCGGGGTGATCAACCTGGGCACCGAAGGATCGATGCTGGTCGGCGCCCTGAGCGCGTACGCCATCAGCGTCGAGACCGGTAGCCCATGGCTCGGCGCGCTGGCCGGGGCCGTGGCAGGCGGTCTGCTGTCGCTGATCCACGCCTATCTCGTGGTCGAACGCGGTGCCAGCCAGTTCGCGTCCGGGCTGAGCCTGTTGTTCCTCGCGCTGGGTCTGACCTCGCTCTTCGGGGCGGCCTACGTCGGACAAGCGGCGGCGACGTTCGACCAGTGGGACGTCCCGGTCCTCAGTGCCATCCCCGTGCTGGGCCCGGTCTTGTTCCAACACGACCCGCTGCTCTACCTGAGCTATCTGATCGTCCCGGTCGTGTGGTTCACGCTCTTCAAGACCCGGATCGGCCTCCTCGTCCGCACCGCGGGCGAACGCGCCGACTCCCTGACGGTCCACGGCTACAGCGTCAAGTTGCTGCGCACCGGCGCGGTCACTTTCGGGGGCATGCTCGCCGGACTGGGGGGCGCGCATCTGTCGATCGCCTACGCCAATGCCTGGTTCGAGAACATGGTCTCCGGACGCGGGTTCATCGCGGTCGCGTTGGTCATCTTCGCGGTCTGGAACCCGTTCCGGGTCATGGGCGGCGCATATCTGTTCGGCATGGCGATCGCCCTCGGGCCAGCACTCCAGGCGCGGGGCTATCAGTTCAACCAGTTCGCCTTGGACGTCATCCCGTTCCTGCTGACCCTGGTCGTACTGGCCGTGCTCGGCAAGAGGACGCTCTCGTCCTCCCCGGCCGAGCTCAAACGAGTCTTCGAGAACGCGGCACCCACGTGACCTCGTCGAGAAGGGGCACCCGCCCTCACCCGCATCACCGCCTGCATCCGTAGGCAGCCAACGCAGACACCGCGCCCGAGGTAACCGGAGCTGAGAACTCGTCACCCGGACGCGGTGTGTGAACACGAAAGGAAAATCATGTCCATTCGCAAACCTACTCTCCGGGTGGGGCTGTGCGCTGCTGCGTCGGCTCTCGTCCTGGCGGGTTGCTCCTCCGCAACAGAGCCCGAGGAGGCGGCCGAGTCTGCCGGGAGCCCGGGTGAAGGAACGGCCGCCGTCGGATTCATCATGGTCGGTCCGAAGGACGACTTCGGCTACAACCAGGCCGTCTACGAGGGCAGCGAAGTCATCAAGGCGGAGTTCCCCGACCTCGAGGTCCTCACCGCGGAGAACGTTCCTGAGGACGACACGGCCGCCACGACGATGGAACAGATGATCGACAAGGGCGCGAAGTTGATCTTCGCCACCAGCTATGGCCACCTCGATGCCGCCTTGAAGGTCGCCGAAGAGCACCCGGACGTGGTCGTCGTACAACAGGGCAACACCATCACGACCGACATCCCGGAGAACTCGGGGACGTACTTCGGGACGGTCTACGAGCCGATGTACCTCGCGGGAATCGCGGCGGGGGCGGCGACCGAGAGCAACAAGCTCGGCTACGTCTACGCGTTCCCCATCCCGCAGACGATCGCCAACATCAACGCCTTCGAGCGGGGCGCCCAGTCGGTGAACCCCGACGCCCAAACGGTGACGGTCAGTACCTCGTCGTGGTGCGATCCGGGCAAGCAACAAGCGGCCGCGGACAGCCTGCTGTCCCAAGGCGTCGATGTCCTCACCCAGCACCAGGACTGCACCTCCACGGTGATCCAGGCGGCTGAGACAGCGGGCGCGATGACCGTGGGTTATCACGCGGACGCCTCGTCACTCGCGCCCGAAGGGTGGCTCACGGGGGCCGTCTGGGACTGGGGCCCGCTCTACACCGACATCGTGCGCACCGTGGTGGGCGGCGACTTCGTCGGCAGCCCCTACAACGACAACTTCCGCGTCGGCTACAAGACCGGAACGAACCCGTTCGTGCTCGCGGGGTACGGCGCCAGCGTCAGTGACGAGACCAAGGCAGCCATCGAGGAGGCGCAGGCGTTCCTCGCTTCCGAGGATGGTTCGCCGTTCCTCGGCCCGGTCCGCGATCAGGACGGCAACGTCGTGATCGAGGAGGGCGTGGTCCCGACGTACGCCGAGAACGACGCCATGAGCTTCTTTGTCGAGGGCGTCGTCGGCAAGCTCGCACAGTAGGGACCGTCGGTGACTGGAACGATCGCCCACTCCACGCCGTACGCCTGGCCGTACGACGGCCGGCTCGAGGTCGAGCGGCTCGCCCTGCTGGTGGTGACACCGGCCGACGGCCCTGCGACCGCCGGCCCCGAACAGGGTGCGGTGTGGGGACGGGTGAGCGAGCTGGTCGCTCAGGTGCAGTGCGCGGGTGGTGTGGTCCTCGAGGTGAGGACCACACCACCGCGTCGCCCGGGCCCCTTGCCGGACGTCGCTGCCACCGCCTGGGTCGGCTCTGGAGCCTCCTTCGGGGCCGCCCCCGTCATCGCCGCCTCGGGAGTCGACGGCTTCTTCGGGAGCCGTCTCGACTCCGTGCTGCGGTCTCGAGGACTCGACCAGCTGTTGCTGTGCGGCGGCTGGCTCGAGACCAATGTGCACTCCACGATGCGCTCGGCGAACGACCAGGGCTACGAGTGCCTGTTGGTCGTGGATGCCTGCGCCTCCTACGACGCGACGCTGGTCACCTCGGCTCGCTCCCAGATCGAGATGTCGGGAGGAATCTTCGGTGCGGTGGGTCTGACCGGCGACGTGCTCGCCGCACTCGACGCCACGGCACCGAACCGGCCCGCTCCAACCCACGAAAGGACCGCATCATGACCGCGATCGCTAGCACCCTGAAGACCGACCGGGCTCAGTTCGGACCGGTCGACGCCTCGCCGTACGCCTGGCCCTACGACGGGTCGTTCTCTCCCGACACCACTGCCTTGATCAATATCGACTGGCAGGTCGACTTCTGCGGGCCCGGCGGATACGTCGATCGAATGGGCTACGACCTGTCCCTGACCCGGTCGGGGCTTCCGGCAACCCAACGGGTGCTTGCGATGGCGCGCGAGATTGGCCTGTTCGTCGTACACACTCGCGAAGGGCACCGGCCCGATCTCTCCGACTGTCCGCCCAACAAGCTGTGGCGCTCGGAGCAGATCGGAGCGGGTATCGGCTCCGACGGGCCGTGCGGGCGCATCCTCACCAGGGGAGAGCCCGGCTGGGAGATCGTGCCCGAGGTCGCGCCGATCGACGGCGAACTCGTCATCGACAAGCCCGGCAAGGGCTCGTTCTATGCGACCGATCTCGACCTGCTGCTGCGAACCAGAGGGGTCACCCACCTGATCTTCACCGGCATCACGACCGATGTGTGCGTCCACACGACGATGCGTGATGCGAACGATCGTGGCTACGAGTGCTTGTTGTTGACCGACTGCACCGGCGCGACCGATCCGGGCAACTACGAGGCCGCACTCAAGATGGTCACCATGCAAGGGGGAGTGTTCGGGGCGATCGCCGCATCCTCAGCGCTCCTGGCGAGCCTGACTGCCGGTCCGATCAGCCGGTGACGTCGCGTCGATGACTCCCCCAACTCTGGGGTCTCGGGAGCGTGGGTTCGCGGCCGGAGACTCGATCGGGCATGGACGCAGCAGTCTCGGACTAGCGTCGCTTCGCGAGCGATATCGAAGCGGAACGCTCAGCCCGGCCGAAGTGATCGACGCTGTCTACGATCGGATTGCCGCGCGAGGCGATGATCATGTGTGGATCAGCCTGGTCCCGCGAGCCGACGCCCTCCGGGCCGCCGCTGATCTGAACGGCGACGTCGACGACCTGCCGCTGTGGGGTGTCCCGTTCGCCGTGAAGGACAACATCGACGTGGCGCGGCTGGTCACCACGGCTGCGTGTCCCGACTTCGGGTACGTCGCGTCCGCGACCGCTCCGATCGTCGAGCGACTCCTCGCGGCAGGCGCGATCCTCATCGGGAAGACGAACCTCGACCAGTTCGCCACGGGGCTCAACGGCACCCGCAGCCCCTACGGCGCACCCGCAAGCGTCGGCGACCCGACGTTGATCTCGGGCGGTTCTAGCTCGGGGTCTGCGGTGGCCGTGGCCGCCGGGCTGGTGAGTTTCGCGCTCGGCACCGACACAGCTGGTTCCGGCCGGGTCCCTGCGGCGCTCAACGCAGTGGTCGGGGCCAAGCCGTCGATCGGTCTGCTCAGCACCACCGGCATCGTGCCGGCCTGTCGCTCCCTGGACTGTCCGTCGGTGTTCGCCGGCAGTGTCGCGGATGCGGCGCGCGTGCTCGCCGTCTGCGCGGCGTACGACGCGACAGCCCCGTGGTCTCGTCGCCTGCCCTCGCCTCAGGTGCCGAGCGGCCCACGCGGGCTCTCCGGACTTCGTTTCGCGGTGCCCGCAGACGTCGAGCACTGGGGCGGGCGGGGCGAGGAGGATGCCTGGCAGGCCTGGTGCGAACGGCTCCGCGGTCAAGGCGCAGAACTGGTGCCGGTCGACCTCACGGCCTTCTCGGAGGCAGGAACCCAGCTCTACCAGGGTCCCTGGGTGGCCGAGCGACTCGAGGGCCTCGAGCAGTTCGTGGGCACCCACGGTGACGCCATGCACCCGGTCACCCGCGAGATCCTCGAACTCGGGATCGAGGTCCGCGGGGTCGACACGTTCGCCGCGCTGAGCCGGATGGCACACCTGAGAAACACGGCGCGCGATCTGCTCGCGCACTTCGATGCCCTGGTGACCCCGACAGTGACCGAGACGTTCACGATCGTCGAGATGCGAGCCAACCCGATCGAACTGAACGCTCGGCTCGGCACCTACACCGCGTTCACGAACCTGCTGGACCTTTGCGCGGTGGCGGTGCCGGCAGGCGAGACCTCTTCTGGCGTTCCGTTCGGCGTCACGTTGCAGACCACGGCCGGGCGGGACAGAGCCCTGCTCGACCTCGCGACCGCTGTGCAGCACGAGCTGGAACCCGCCGCGAACCGAGACCGGGTCGTGACGGATGTCAACGACGCCGAGTCGCTGGACCTGGCGGTGGTGGGCGCGCACCTGCGCGGTCAGCCTCTCCACCAGGAGTTGCTTCGGTGTGGCGCGGAACTCGTCGAGCAGACCACCACCGCGCCGTCGTACCGGCTGTTCGCGCTAGCGGACACGTTGCCGCCAAAGCCCGGGCTACGCCGGGTGAGCGACGGCGGGGCCGCGATCGAGGTCGAGGTCCACCGACTGCCCCGGCAGCAAGTCGGCGACTTCCTGGCGACCATCGCAGCACCGCTCGCGATCGGCCGGGTGAGGCTGGTGGACGGTCGTGAAGTGCTCGGCTTCGTCTGCGAGGCTCTCGCGTTCGACTCCGCACTCGATATCACCCACTACGGCGGGTGGCGGGCCTACCTGGACTCGTCCCCTCCGGAGGCTCCGACCGAAACGCCCTAGCGGACGTAGTTGACGGCGAAGTAGCCCATCAATGCCACCAGCACGACCAGCACGGTGATGCTCGCCCAGGGAGGTGTGGCAGGCAGTTCTCGGACCGCGTTGCGTCCCGGATCGGTTGCCGGATCGATCTCGGAACTGAGGCTGCTGACGGGATAGGACTCCTCGCCGGAGAACAGTCCGCGTTCGGGCTCTTCGTACGGCGCGGGGAGCGACGGCCGGGACTGATCACTGGGCCAGCCGTCCTCTGAGGGGCTTGGCGGCACGGCCCGTCCGGCGGTCCCACGATGGGTGTCCAGCTGTTCGGCGACCACTCCCAACCAGGCGTCGACCTGTGGTTGGGAATATCCCGCCCTCGCCGCATCCCTGGTGAACGCGAGTCCACGAAGACTGCTGCCGGTCAAGGCAGCGGGGTCTGCCGCGAGCATCGCGAAGAACTGGTTGAGGAGCGCGTCCACCTCCTCGGTCGCATAGCCGCCAGGTTCGATCCGGAACTGGGGCGGCGGGATCATCACCCGCGGGAGGCTAGCAGCAGGGACTCGGGGCGCCTCACATCCTGCGGAGCACCGCCGTGACCTTGCCGAGGATGGTCGCGTGGGTGCCGTCGATCGGGGCGTACGCCGGATTCTGCGGCATCAGCCAGACCTGGCCGTCGCGTTGCTTGAACGTCTTCACCGTCGCCTCGCCGTCGATCATGGCGGCCACGATCTCCCCATTGGCTGCCGTGGCCTGCTGACGAATGACGACGTAGTCGCCGTCGCAGATTGCGGCATCGACCATCGAGTCCCCGGACACCTCGAGCAAGAACAAGGTGCCCTCCCCGACCAGCGACTTGGGCAGCGGGAAGATCTCCTCGATGCGCTCTTCCGCCAGGATCGGTCCACCAGCGGCGATGCGGCCGACCATCGGCACGTAACTCGCGGCCGGCATCGCGTCGCCCATGCCGGTCTCGTCGTACGTCGTGTCCTCGGCCGCGGAGATGGACCGGCGAGCAGCCATCACCTCGGGCAAGAACACTTCGAGCGCTCGAGGCCGGTGGGGGTCACGCCGGAGGAAGCCCTTCTCCTCCAGGACGCGCAGCTGGTGGGCAACCGAAGAGGAGCTCGTCAGGCCCACGGCCTGACCGATCTCTCGCATCGACGGGGGGTAGCCCTTGAGTTCGATGGCGTCCTTGATGTGAGCCAGCACCAGCTGTTGGCGTGGCGTCAGCCCTGTCGAGTCCGGAGGGCCGTCTGGGAACTCGGCCACCGCGGGTCCGCTGCGCGATCCGTTGTTGGTGGTTGCCATCTGGTGCCTCCGAAGCGGTGCGATGAATGGGTGTCGGGCGAGGGGGTGACGATCCACGACGGCCGTCGCCGGCTGTGCTGTCTGACTGGAGGCTAGCCCTTCTCGTCCCCGTGGTTCAAACACCTGTTCGATCTTGGCGTGTCGTGGACGGCGCGGTGGAACGGCAGTGGACCGGCACGAATCGGGCACCCCCGCAGGTCTCCTGATTCGAACGCACGTTCGGCGTGTTGCTTGTCAGGGTTCGAACAGGTGCTCTATCTTCGTACATGTGTTCGAACGCTGCTCGTCAGGCCGCACCCGGCCTGTCGGTGGTCGCGTTTAGACATAGATCGAGCGAACTGCGGCACCTGTTACATCGACTTCCCCCAGGAGCACCCATGAGCACCTTCGTCATCACGGATCTGCGACCGGCCGGCCCCGCCTTCGCGAGGCGGTCGGCGACCCCGAATGCTGGGGGCCTGCGGCTCACGCATCGTGGTCGCGTCGTGGTCGTCATCTTGGCGCTCGCTGCTGTGCTGGCACTGTCGGTGATGTTCGGGTCCGGCTCGGTTGCGACCAGTGAGCAGGGGGTCGCGACCCCGACCGCCGTGATCGTGGTTGCCCCCGGGGAGACGTTGTGGGGGATCGCGAGTGAGCTCGCCGCCGCCACCGGCGAGCGGGACGTTCGTGACGTCATGGCTCAGATCGAGCGACTGAACGTGCTCGACTCGACGATGCTGGCAGCCGGCCAGAAGCTGCGCGTGCCCGTCGCCGAGTGACTCCAGCTTCCATCCGCCGACTCGACCCCGGTGATGGGAAAGAACAGAGGGTGAGCACACGGGGGTGCTCACCCTCTGTTCACGACTGGGTGAGCACCCTCTGTGCACCGCGGGGGTGCTCACCGTCTGTTCACGCAGACCTACACTCGCGTCATGGCGGAGCCGGACGGTCCGGTGGCGTCGGAGGGCTACTCCGGCACCCCGTTGCCGACGAAGTTGGGTGTCAAGCCGCAGCACGTGGTCTTCCTGGACGGCGTTCCGGAGTCGGTCGATCTCGGCGACCTGGGTGCGTCGCGAGTGGTGGCGAGGCTGCCGAGCGCGGCTGACGTGACATTGACCTTTCACGATTCGTACGCAGCCCTGGCCAGGAGGTTGCCGGCGCTGTTCGACCGGACCAGCACGGCGGGCATGGTGTGGGTGTGCTGGCCGAAGAAGGCCGCACAACGCGAGCTGGGGCTCGCCTGTGATCTGGACGAGAACCGAGTGCGCGACCTAGGTCTCCGGCTCGGATTCGTCGACGTCAAGGTCGCCGCCATTGACCGTGTCTGGTCGGGCCTGAAGTTCGTCCGTCGGGTCCACGACCGCCGGGTCGCCGACTGACGGATGCTCAGCGGTGGCCGGAGCGGTCCCGGTGCCCGCCGACCGGGCCTGAGGGTGTGGGCCTCGGATGCGATGGCTCCACGATTCCGAGCATCCGGAGCAGTCGCGCCACCAAGATGAAGCCGACGAACAGGCATGCCACGGCACCTAGACCGGCCAGGGCGGCTGGACCCCAGGCCTCGCCGTCCCCGGAGCGAATGCGCTGGCCGTAGGTGATGGCGACGTACACGAGGTAGCCCCAACCGATCATCGCGGCGGTGATCGCGCACGAAACGACCAGTGCCTGAGGTCTCAGTTGAGCTCTCGGCCGGGCTCCGCGGCGGCTCCCCGCGTGCTTGCTGCTGGCCGATGTCACGTCGTCATTGTGACCGATCGCGTTGGCTGGATGCGACACGCCGACAGCCGGTTGCCGGATGTGCGCCGGGCGACCGGGCGGCTGCCCATCTCTGAGCGTGAAGCGACGCCTTCGGCCAGTCGTTCGACGCGGGAATCGGGAATTGACACGTCGAGGCCCTTGCCAAGCACGGATCGACCGACGTACGGTTACCACTACATCTAGTAGTTACACCGTTGTAGTTATCCACATCTAGTCCACAGATGGGGATGGTTCCTTCACAGGAATTCGTTCTATCTCCACAGCCCATCGAAGGTCCGCAGGCGTTGTAGCCCCTGGCCTTCCGCAGCAGATCCGACCCCGAGAGGAGGCCCCTGGTGCACTGCCCGTATTGCCGGAACACCGACACGAGGGTGCTCGACTCTCGGGTGACCGAGGACGGCGGCGCGATCCGGCGTCGACGCACCTGCAGTTCCGAGAGCGGTGGCTGCGGCAAGCGGTTCTCGACGGTCGAGCTGATGCAGTTGACCGTGATGAAGCGATCCGGCACGACCGAACCGTTCAACCGCGAGAAGGCGATCGCCGGAGTCCGGAAGGCCTGCAAGGGCCGACCCGTTTCCGAAGACGATCTGGCGCGGCTCGGTCAGACCGTCGAGGACACCTTGCGCAGCGAGGGCTGGGCCGAGGCGCCGGCACACGAAGTCGGCATGGCCATCTTGGGACCGTTGCGCGAGCTCGACGAGGTTGCCTACCTGCGTTTCGCCAGCGTCTACCGCGCCTTCGAATCCGCCGACGACTTCGAGGCCGAGATCGCAATCTTGCGAGCCGAGCGGGCCGCTTCGCAGCCGGCGCCTGACGATGCGCAGTTGCGCGAGCCGGTGCCGACCGGCTGATCACAGACCACCCGGCGCGTAGTGGGGAAGCTGCGTGCCGGGTGCTTAACCCCCCCAACCCAACCCCCCCACGAGGAACCGAAGGAGTTTTCATGACCGAGACGGTGAGCGCGAAGGGCGCCACGAGTGTGCCCAAGGGTGCTGGCGGGCTGACGATGGAGAGGGTTTTCTCCACCGAAGGCGTGCACCCTTACGACGCGATCACCTGGGAGCGTCGCGACGTTGTCCAGACCAACTGGCGCACTGGTGAGACGGTTTTCGAGCAGAAGGGCGTGGAGTTCCCCGACTTCTGGAGCGTGAACGCGTCGACGATCGTGACGACGAAGTACTTCCGCGGTGCCGTGGGCACCGAGGTTCGTGAGTGGAGCCTGCGTCAGCTCATCGACCGGGTAGTCAAGACCTATCGTCAAGGCGGCGAGGACCATGGGTACTTCGCCTCGCCTGCCGATGCCGAGCTGTTCGAGCACGAGCTCACCTGGCTGCTCGTCAACCAGTACTTCTCGTTCAACTCGCCGGTGTGGTTCAACGTCGGGACCGCGTCCCCGCAGCAGGTCTCAGCCTGCTTCATCTTGTCGGTCGACGACTCCATGGACTCGATCTTGAACTGGTACAAGGAGGAGGGCTTCATCTTCAAGGGTGGATCCGGCGCGGGCCTCAACCTGTCGCGGATCCGCTCCTCGCGAGAGTTGCTCTCGTCGGGTGGCACCGCTTCCGGCCCGGTCTCCTTCATGCGTGGAGCCGACGCCTCGGCAGGCACGATCAAGTCGGGCGGAGCAACCCGGCGGGCGGCCAAGATGGTGGTGCTCGACGTCGATCACCCGGACATCGAAGAGTTCGTGATGACCAAGGCCCGGGAGGAAGACAAGATCCGCGCGCTGCGCGATGCCGGATTCGACATGGACCTGGGCGGCCACGACATCACCTCGGTGCAATACCAGAACGCCAACAACTCCGTCCGCGTCAGCGACGAGTTCATGCGTGCCGTAGAGGACGGTTCGTCGTTCGGCCTGAAGGCTCGTGGAACGGGCGAAGTGATCGAAACCGTCGACGCCCGGGCGCTGTTCCGCAAGATCAGCGAGGCAGCATGGGCCTGCGCCGATCCGGGCCTCCAATACGACGACACGATCAACGACTGGCACACCAACCCCGAGACCGGCCGGATCACGGCGTCCAACCCCTGCTCGGAGTACATGTCCCTGGACAACTCCTCGTGCAACCTGGCATCGCTCAACCTGCTCAAGTTCTTGAAGGAAGACGACACCTTCGACGCGGCCCTGTTCGCGAAGGCGGTGGAGGTGATCATCACGGCGATGGACATCTCGATCTGTTTCGCCGACTTCCCCACCGAGCCGATCGGGGAGACCACCCGCAACTACCGCCAGCTCGGCATCGGCTATGCGAACCTCGGTGCGCTGTTGATGGCCATGGGCTTGGGCTACGACTCCGATGGTGGGCGGTCGATGGCGGCCGCGATTACCAGCCTGATGACCGGGCAGTCCTACAAGCGCTCGGCCGAGCTCGCCGCCGTCGTCGGTCCGTACGCCGGCTACGCCCGCAACGCCGAGGCGCACAAGCGGGTGATGCGCAAGCATCAGGCCGCCAACGACCAGGTGCGCACGCTGGGCGCGGTGGATGGCGACGTGCACAAGTTGGCGACGTCCGCCTGGGACGCGGTGATCAAGCTCGGTGAGGCGAACGGCTTCCGCAACGCACAGGCGTCGGTGCTGGCACCGACCGGCACCATCGGCTTCATGATGGATTGCGACACCACCGGCATCGAACCCGACTTCTCCCTGGTCAAGTTCAAGAAGCTCGTGGGTGGCGGCTCGATGCAGATCGTCAACCAGACGATCCCTCGCGCCCTGGTCAAGCTCGGCTATCAGCCCGAGCAGGTCGAGGCCATCGTCGAGTTCATCGCCGAGCACGGCCATGTGATCGACGCCCCCGGGCTCAAGACCGAGCACTACCCGGTCTTCGACACCGCGATGGGTGCACGCTCGCTGGCACCGATGGGGCACGTGCGGATGATGGCGGCCTGCCAGCCGTTCCTGTCCGGCGCGATCTCGAAGACGGTGAACCTCCCCGAGTCCGCAACGGTCGAGGAGATCGAGGACGTCTACCTTCAGTCCTGGAAGTTGGGGCTGAAGGCCACCGCGATCTACCGCGACAACTGCAAGGTCGGTCAGCCGCTCTCCGACGCGAAGGCCAAGACCTCTGACGCCACCGCGCCCGCAGAGGCGGTTGAGAACACGCGGATCGAATACCGCGCCACCCGCAAGCGCCTGCCGAAGTCGCGTGCCTCCCGCACCACGTCGTTCACGGTCGGCGGCGCGGAGGGCTACATGACCTCGGGTGCGCACGACGACGGCGAGCTCGGCGAGGTCTTCTTGAAGCTGGGCAAGCAGGGCTCGACGCTGGCCGGCGTGATGGACGCCTTCTCGATCGCGGTCAGCATCGGCCTTCAGTACGGCGTGCCGCTGGAGACCTACGTCTCCAAGTTCACCAACCTGCGGTTCGAACCGTCCGGGCTCACCGATGACCCCGACGTTCGGATGAGCCAGTCGATCATGGACTACATCTTCCGTCGCCTGGCACTGGACTACATGAGCTTCGAGGAGCGCTCAGCGTTGGGCATCTACTCCGCCGACGAGCGGCGCCGCCACCTCGAGACCGGTTCCTACGAACCGATCATCGAGCTCAGCGAGGCCCAGTCCTTGGTCTCCACCCACCCGATCGACGAGTCGATCATCGAGGATGCGGTGCTCGTGGAGCCGGCCCCGGTGGTTGAGGAGTCCAGGGCCGCCCCGGAGGCCGGAGCGACCAAGTCGGCCCAAACCAGCGCCGAGCTGATGGAACAGCTGACCGGGCACGCCGTCGACAGTCCGCTGTGCCTGACCTGCGGCACCAAGATGCGACCGGCCGGCAGCTGCTACGTCTGCGAGGGCTGTGGCAGCACCTCCGGCTGCAGTTGAGGGTGGGTAAACCACGTCTATCCCCCTAGCAGGGGATAGTCCCTGGAAACAGAACGGAATCTGGGTAAACCGGACACGATCCCCTGAGGTGAGTGACGACGAGTCCACGATCGACAGCAACGCGAGCCCGGCTCCTCCGCGTGAGGGGTCGGGCTCGCCGTGCGTTCGGGACGGCCCAAGTCGACCGGAACAGTTCCAGGGTCGTTGTGGGAGGACGTCTCCGGCCAACACCGATGTCGGCGCGACCTGATCCGATGAAGCGAGCCGAACAGGCTCAGAAACGAACTCGCGGCCCGGTCCTGCAAGACCGAGCCGCGGAGGCACCGACCAAGTGGCCGAGTGCGGGGCGTTCACCCGTATCTGACCACCCCCGGTGCCGGCTTGTCCACACGGCACACGGGCGGAGGTGACGAGAGAGATGACCAAGAGGAACACCCGGCAGACCAGCGCGAAGGCTGCGTCGGCTGCCAGCAAGGTGCTGAGCAACCCGAAGGCAGGCAAGGCCGCAAAGTCGGCTGCCGCCAGCGCGTTGTCGCAGACGCCGAAGCGGAAGTGACCCTCGGCGGCCCTCCCTACGGGGGAGGGCCGCCACTCCGGCCGCGACGAGTGCGCGGCGCTCTCCCAACACCTAAGGAGTCAGACCGATGCCTCAGGCATTCACCGCGGCCAGTGGGCCGCCCAGCTGCACCCTCGAGATGCTCGACGTCATCCGTAGTCAGATCGCGCCCGACGACGTCGCGCTCAAGGAGGCCCGTGAGCGTCGCCACGCCGCCCGCGACGCCGCCGAGAAGTTCGGTTCGACCAACCGCAGCTTCGCGTCCGGGTCCCTCGCCCACCGCACCGCGAACTGCCCCATCCATCACCGCGACGCCGGCCTGGACGCCGACTGCGGCGTTGTCCTCGACCGCCGCGCGTACCCGACCCTGGGCCCGGACAGCGCCAGCCAGGTCGGCCCCGTCGACGTGGTCAACCAGATGGCCCGGCACCTGGAGAAGTGCCTCAAGCCGGCCTACCCGAAGCTGAAGGTGAAGGTCACCAAGCGCGCCATCCTGCTGACCTTCAACGAGGCGCTGCCTGGCGGCGAGGACCCGACCGTCGACATCGTCGTCGGCCTCGACCGCGTCGGGCAGCCCGGACTGTGGATTCCGAACACGGAGACCAACACGTGGGACCCGTCCCACCCGGAGAAGCACACCGAGCTGCTCACCGCCGACCCCGCATCCCTGCGCCTGGTCCGCCAGCACGCCATCCGGCTCGCGAAGGCCGAGAACAAGCGCATCGCCAAGCCGCTGCTCTGCTCGTTCAACATCGAGGCGTTCGGGACCATGTTCGTCACGCCGGGGATGAACGACGCGCACGCTCTCCTGGCGCTGTGGCGCGACGGAGCCGACGACCTCGATCGCCGCCTGACCCCCGACCCCGCCGGCGTCTCGTCCCCCATCAAGGTCGAGGACCGCGCCAAGGCCGTCGAGAAGCTGCGGTACGCCGCCGAGCACCTGCAGAGCGCGCTCGACCACGACGACGACGCCGAGTGGGTCCGCAGGGCCCTCGCCCCGCTGTTCCCCGACTTCGTCCCGCCGGCGCTGAACGCGATGTCGACGGCCCAGGTCGTCGAGGCCTCGCGCAACCCGCACGCAAAGTCGACGCAGCTCACGTTCGGGCTCGGCGGCGTCCTGGGGCTCGTCGGCGCGGCCACCGTCAACACCTCGGTCCGCTCCTTCGGCGACCCGCGCTGAGATGGTGGCCCGCAAGGGCACTCCGAAGCGGCCGTGGCGCTGGCTGGATGACCCCCAGCGCCGCGTCCGCCTCGAGGCCGACGCCCGCCGCGAGCTCCCGGACCTGCGCTACAGGCACCGTCAGCGGCGGTCCGGTCCCGTGGACATCTGGGAGGCGACGGTCGTCGTCGAACACGACATCCGACGGAAGGTCACCATCGAGTTTGAGCGTCGCCTTCCCGGCTGGCCGCACGTGTACGCCGATGGCCCGACCGACTCGCCGCACCGATACGCCGAGCGGGGCCGGACCACGCTGTGTCTGTGGAAGCCGGGGGACCCGCCCGACCGGCGATGGACCGTCGAGGATGGCCTGCTCGCGCTGTTCGGCATCGCTGCGCATCACCTGTTCAAGGAGCACTGGTGGCGCCAGCACGGCGAGTGGCTCGGCGAGGAAGCACCGCACGATGACGACATACGCGAGCCCGTGCCAACTGGACGCGAAGGGAACCCGCATGACCTGCCGAGGAGGCGCTGAGCACGAAGGCCGGCGGAGAAGTAGGGAGCCAGACGAGTGGACCGGCTGAAGTTCTGGGAGTGGTCGCTGTTCGACCACTTCTCCTGGGACGCCGGCGCAACGCTGCTCGCCTCTGTCATCGCAGTCGCGGGCGTGGTCGTCGGGTTCGCGGTCACCAGCGCACAGAGTCGACGTGAGCGTCGGGCCCGCGACTACGCCGAGGCCATCGGCGCGGTCTCGGACTACCTCGAGGGCCCGTATCGAGTCGCGCGCTGCCACAACAACGCCGAGGAGCGGCACGCCATCTCGACCGACATCAGCGTCATCCAAGGTCGCATCGACGCGAGCGCGGCGTTGCTACGACTGCACGCGCCGAAGCGGGTCGCGGACTCCTACGACGCCTACGTCGCCGCTGCGCGGCAAGAAGCCGGCCGTCAGATGGCTGCGGAGTGGCGCAAGCCGCCCGCACGACGTCACCGCGACATGAACATGCACCAGCCGTTCGACCGGACCGCGTCCAAGGCCGCGAAGGCGACACTGATCGCCGCGATGGAGCACGACATGGGCAAGCGCTGGTGGAAGTTCTGGCGCTGGTTCCGCTGGTGACCCTGGCAACAGCGGGTGACGACACGCCGGGAACTGGGTAGTCGGACCGCAGTCCGCTGCACTTCCGTGCACTACGGCTCGTCGCCCAGGCCCGCGCGATGAAGGAGGGCCTGAAGGCTGACGTTCATGGGCACACCGACCGCACCAAGGTTCACTACCTCGCGAACGTGCTGCCGGACCACACGTTGAACCAGCACGCCACCGAGGCCCAAGACCACTTCCACGACGAGTCCATCGCGAACTTCCGGCACCCTACGGTCGACGACGAGAACCCAACCGCTGCAGCGCTTGCCGCGGCCGCCGCGACAGGCAAGGTCGCGGACGTCGCGATCGGGCTGTGTTCCTCGGGTGGAAACGACCCTGACGAGCCCACCAAGCCGTGCTCTCTCGGCATCACGGCCTGCTTCATCTGCCCCAACGGCTACCGGACCGTCGACCACGTTCCGGGCCTCCTCGCCGCGGTCGAGCTGACACACATCATCGAAGACAACAACACCGACGAGTGGGAGACCGGGGAAGCCCCCCAGCTGCGGTTCTTCGCCCAAGCCGCACTCGACCAGTTCTCCCCGCTGGTCGTCAGCAACGTCCGACGCAACGTCGACCTGACCCCACACATCCACACC
>JAKFXV010000098.1 GCA_021731205.1 Nocardioides sp.
GGGTACACCTCGACCTACGAGACGCCGCGGCCGTGGGCGCCGCCTACGACCTGGTGGCACGGCGATGCGGACCCCGCGTCGTCGTACAACCCGATCTGCGCGACCAGGCGACCGGAACCGAGGTGGCCCTCGGATTGATCGCCGACCCTGTGGTCGGGCAGATCGCGCTCGTGGCCCGCGGCGGCAGCCGGATCGAGGAGTTGCGCAGCCGGGTGCTGGGACTCGCTCCCCTCGACCCCGCCACGATCAGCGGCATGCTGGCGCGCTGGGAACGGTTGACCGGAGCGGCTGCCCCCGCAGGTTTGGCCGGTGCCCTGATCGCACTGGATCGGGTGGTGCACGACCTGGGCGACCAGCTCGCCGCGCTGGACGTCAACCCGCTGGTCGTCGTCGGCGACTCCCTGATCGCGGTTGACGCCCTGGTGCAGCCCCGAACGAAGGGCTGACCCTGGCCGATCGCTCACAGGTGACTCACAGCCGACGCAGAGGGCGCTCGTAGACCCCGGCGAGACGCTCCTGGGGATATCTCAGAAGTTCCCATCGAAGGAGACTCCCTCGTGAGCGAGAACCAGGACAACGAAGACAACGACCAGCCCGCCCAAGAAGCCAGCGGCTCTCGGTGGGAGCCCGCCGAGCCGGAGGCCACCGGTGCGGCGATGCCAGTCCCGCCGGCCGAGGCGCCTGCCGCGACCGGCTGGATACGAGGCAAGGGAGCGCTGATCGGCGCCGCTCTAGCTCTGACCCTGTTGGCAGGCACGGGCGGATTCGCCCTGGCCCATGTGGTGTCGGATCGTGACGGTCATGGGTACGGCGAGTTCCACCATGGGCGCGACGGCGACCGTGCAGACGGAGATCGCGGCTGGCGCGACGGGCGGGGAGACCGCTTCGGTGGACCAATGCCCGGCGGTCCCGGCCTCGCGCCCGGGGATCGCCCGGAGTTCGGTCAGGAGCTTCCCGAGCCTGCCGATCCCGAGGACGACGCCGAACCGTCCGACAGCACCCAGGGATGAGCCTGAGCACACCGGCACCAGCAACGCGCCGCCGGGCCCGACCTCGGCGCATCGAGGGTCCCACCTTGTCGATGGCCGCACCGGTCGGCTGGCCGAGAGCACGTACCTGGTGGTCCACCAGGACGGAACCACCATTGCTGGGCGGGGCATTGCCCGCCCACGGTCACAAGTGGGTCAACTCCGGGAAGGGCAAGGCGATCGGGTCGGGCGCCAGTCGGCTGTGCCCCCGGCTATCGAAGCGATCCAGCCCCAAGCCTCCGACGTCGACGACATCGGAGCGACCGCCTAGGACCACGTCGGCCGCCGCTCTCGACACCGCAGGCCCCCACATCATCCCGTGTCCGCCTGCCGAGGCGACGGTGACACCGGCCACCGGCTCACCGGCACGGAGCAGCGGGCCGATGATCGGCAGGTGATCCGGGGTGTAGTCGATGGTGGCCGCCCAGGTGCGGCGCAGTCCCAGGCCGGCCGTGACGGGGACCAACTCGGCCATCCGGTCGCGCATCGTGGTGAAGTACGCCAGGTCGAACTCCACGGCCTCGCCGGGGTGCTCGTTCGGATTCGACATCCCCCACAGCAGACCGCCCTCCTCGGGGCGCCAGTAGATCCCGGACCCGACGTCGAACATCATCGGCACCCGCTCGGGTGCCAGTTCGGGATGGGCGGCGGTGACCACCACCTGGTGCCGCACACCGCCGGACCAGATCCGACCACCCGCCGCCTCTCCGACGGCAGCAAGCCCGGGCCCACCGGTGAGCACGACGTGGTCACAGGGCAGCGGGCCGGCCGTGGTCTCCACACCGATCAGCCGGTCGCCTTGCCGGCGCAACCCGGAGAACGCCGTTCGCTCCATCACCGTGACTCCGGAGGTCAGCAGGGCGGCCGTATAGGCCAACACGTTGCGCGGAGGGTCGATCCACCCATCGCCGGCGTAGTACGACGCGCCGAGAGTCAAGCCGGGTGCCAGGGTCGGATTGGCCGAGTCGACGTCGTCGGGCTCGACCCACACAGCCTCCAGACCGCACTCGCGCTGCATGGCGATCCGCTCGTGAGCGGCATCGACGTCCGCAGCGGTGAAGCACGGCATGTAGTAGCCGGTCTGCGTGAACCCGCTGTCGATGCCCAGGTCCGACGGCTGGGCGAGATAGAACTCCTGCGACCACATGCCCAACTGCACCGCAGCGGGCGTCCCGCCCTGTGCGCGAACCATGCCCGCCGCTCGCGACGACGCGCCCTTTCCCAGCGTCCGCGCCTCCAGCAGCGCGACCGTGGCACCGGCCCTGCGCAGGAAGTAGGCACACCAGGCCCCGATCGTGCCGCCGCCGACAACGATCACATCCACGGCACATCCACGGCTACCTCGCTCGCTCTCGCCGTGCCCGCGGGATTCCCTCGGGTTGCGAGCTGACCTAGACTGAACCGTCATTCAATCATATGGATGCGCCCGTCGAGGTCGTCCGCGAACGAGGTGAACCGGTGTACGAGTTGGCTCTTGAGGATCGTGCGATCCAGGCCAAGGCCCGCGCCTTCACGGACGCGCTGATCCCCCACGAGCAGTACGCCGAGGAACACGGCGGTCACCTCCCCGACGGGCTCGGCCCGGCCTTCCAGCAGCGGGCGATCGACGACGGTCTGTTCGCCAGCAACCTACCGACTGGATTGGGCGGCGGAGGTCTGAGCACCTTGCAGCAGGTGCTCATCCAGGAGCAGGGCGGGCGCGTCACCAACGGGCTGGCCTGGATCATGGCAACGCCGCCGGGCTGGTGGGCGGAGGTCGCGACGCCGTACGCCCTCGAGCGTTGGCTCGTGCCTTCGATCCGCGGCGAGAAGGCGGAGTGCTACGCGATCACCGAGGAATCGGCCGGCTCTGACGTGTCGGAGCTCACCACCACGGCGCGGCTGGTGGCCGACCAGGGCGAGCCGCACTACCTGGTCAACGGCACCAAGTGGCACGTCACGTCCTACAACGAGGCCGACTACGTGTTCGTGCAAGCCGTGCTGAGCGACGGCCCGCACGCCGGTGAGCACGTGCTGTTGGTGGTTGACCGGCCGACGCCGGGCATGGACGTCGTCCGGACTCCGGCGTACGCACACACCTTCGCGCACCATCATCCGATCGTGTCGTTCGCCGATGTGCGAGTGCCGGTCGCGCACCTGGTCGGGTCGGAGGGCGAGGGGATGCACTTCTCCTACGAGTGGTTCCGATTCGAGCGACTGATGGTGGCCGCGCGCTGTCTCGGCGCCGCCGACCGACTGATCGAGGAGGCGTCCGACTTCGCGTCGAACAGGCTGGTGGGCGGAGTGCCGCTGGCTCAGCGGCAGCTGGTCCAGATGATGTTGGCCGACTCGGTGACCGAGCTATTCGCGGCCCGGTCGATGGTCTACAACGTGGCTCGCGCCACCGACGCGGGCGAGGACCGCAAGCTGCTGCATGCGCGCTGCTCCATGGTCAAGCTGTATGCCTCGGAGATGGCGGGCCGGGTCGCCGATCGGGCCGTGCAGATCTTCGGCGGTCGCGGCTACATGCGCGAGAACGTCGCGGAGCGGTTCTATCGCGAAGTCCGGGTCGAGCGGATCTGGGAGGGCGCCAGCGAGCTCCAGCGCGTGATCATCGCTGACCAGCTGGCCAAGCGGGGGCTGCGCCAGCTGATCTAGGCCGGCGGGTCAGCGCGAGGGGATGGCGAGGTCGCTGACCAAGGCCTGCATCGCCTCGACCAGGTTGTGGCCCAGCGGGTGGGCAGCGACGTGGACGGCGGCCTGGGCCCCTCCCCCGACATAGACCAGCACCTCGGGGCAGGTGGCGCGCAGGGCGTTGATCGCGTCGCGGGCCGCGGTGACGTCGGACATCGTCGACACCCCGAGCACGATCGCTGCAGGGTCGGTCTGGCTGACGCTCTCGACCCAACTGGGTGTCGGCAGATCCCCGCCGAGATAACGGACGTTGACCCCGGCGCGCCGCAACAACGTCGCGAATGCCAAGACGCCGAGCTCGTGGCGGCACCCACCGGGCAGGCCGGTCAGCACCAGGGGGCCTTGGGTGACGGGCACGGCTGCGTCATAGACGGCCGACAGCTTGCGCAGCACCCCGGCGGTCACCATGTGTTCGCCGCCGATGCTGACCCGACCGGCCTGCCACCAACTGCCGAGCTCGGCGAGCGCCGGCATCAACCAGCTGTCGACCAGGTCCTCGAAGGGAGCCCGGGCGAACTCGCGGTCCAAGGCTTCATCGAGCGCGTGTGGGTCGAGATCGAGCGCCAGCCGCGCCAGCAACGTGATGCCGTCGTGGTCGGTGTCGACCGGTGTGGTCTCGTCCAACTCCGCGATCGACGCATCCCCCGCCGCTCGCACCTGCTCAGCAGCGGCCCGGGTCGACCAGCCCGCGAGCACGAGAACCTTCATCGCCCGGAGTAGCCGAACGTCGGCGTCGTCATAGACCCGATAGCCGCCCGGTGTGCGCTTGGGGGAGACGACTCCGTAGCGGCGCTCCCACGCGCGGAGCGTCGGCGCGGAGACGCCGGCGAGGCTCGCCGCATGGCTCACGGAGTACACCTGCGAAAGGTTAGAGCAAACCTTGAACAAACACTAGACAACTGCGCTGTTGTCATGCACACTCGGGTCTAGAACAACCTTGTGCAAACGTTTGACAACAGCAGAGTCGAGATCGGCAGAGCAAGACTTGTCCCCTTGCCGAGTCGAGAAGTCAACCGGCTCTCATTGCTTTAGGTACTTCTCTGCGGAGACCCGGGCCGGATTCACCACCGGTCCGGGTCACACCTAAAACTTCATGGGCTCACCGATAGTCCTGAAACACCAGCAAGTCTGAAACACCAGGAATCACGGTGATCCGGCGCGTAAGTGCAGCTAACCCGCGATGGCACGTACTTACCCGCCGGATCACCGTGATTTTGTTTTCCGCCCCAGTGGTGCGGGCCGGTGATCTCGTGAGCGTACCCCCGGACGCCGAATCCGTCACGTGTTCGATAGCGCTTCGCGAAGCATCGTGCCGACCTCGTCCTGGGTGAGCCCTTGGTACGCCGCCCCGCCTGTCACGTCTGCGAACTGCCGCAAGACGTCGAAGTCGACCTCCTCGCCGTAGGCGAGCGCAATGATCTCGACCGGGCGCATGCCGTCGTACTGCTGGCGTAGGCGGTCGATCACCTCCTCCTCCGCAAGTGGGCCCTGGGTGTCGTCCGCGTCACGCCCGTCGGTGACCACCACGACGGCGTTGTAGCGCCCGAACGCGTAGTCCGACAAGGCCGCGGAGTACGCCGACAGCAGCGCGCGATACAGCGGCGTGCCTCCGTCCGGCACCGGACTCAGGCCACCGACGACGACCTCGAGCGTGTCTCGACGGCTGTCCCCGTCTGCCCCTTGCTCCCCCAGGGGACCGATCTCGACCACACGGTCGGTCCCGTCGCTGGCCGCCCCCGTGGTGAATGTCCACAGGCCCAAGTCGCTGTCGGGAGCACTCGCAGCGATCAGCTCGCGCAGGCTCTCGCGGGCCAAGTCGATCTTGGCGACCTCACCACCGGGCAAGGTCTCCGCCATCGAACCCGACAGATCGAGCAACACCAGTAGCCGGGCACGACGACCGACCGAACTCCACGTCTTCAGCGTCTCGGCGACCTTGGCCGAACCCACGTCGAGCGGTGCAGTCACCTGATCGGCCAGGACGCCGGACGTCGACCCCTCGGCGTACGGCTCCGCAAGGGCGCCCGCCACGTCGCGCAACCCGGCCTCCCGAAACCGGCTCTGGGCACTCGGGGAGAGCAGCGCCGTGGTCAGCAGTTCCAGGTCCGCGGCCACCTGGGCACTGACCGGCTCGCCGTCGGGCGTGATGCCGATCAGCGGAAAGTCAAGGCCGCCACCGAGCGCCGGGTCGTACGACGCCACAACGTCGCCACCGGCTGCCGCAGTCCGCGCAACGTCGTACTCCGCGGTCGGCATGGCGTCTACGTCACCGGCACCCACAACTCCCGCCGGGCTGCGCTCACCGGTGGCCGGCAACTCGAGCCGTCGCCCCAACGTGGCGTAGCCCGCGGAGTCGGCGTCCACGGCGAGCAAAGCGGCCAGGCCGCTGGTCGCCACCTGCGGGTCGGGGACTCCGAGCCGCCACTGGTCGATCGGACTGGACACCAGGTCGGCCCAGGTCAACTGGGCGCCGGGCCAACCGCTCGCCTCGGCCTGCGCACGCCGAACCGCGAGCACGATGGGGCTGGTGGCCACCGAATCCGGAGTTCTCACCAGTCGCGCCGCGCCTGCGTCGGTGCGCCGAGCCACGCGCAACCAGATCGACGAATCGGGCAGCCAGGCATCGGGCAGCGAGGTGGCGAGCCCGACTCCTGCCGGCCGAGACAGCTCTGCGGCCACCTCGGCCGAGGGACGAGCATCGACATCGACGGCCAGGCATCCCTGGGCGCCTGCCAGGTCGCTGAGATCGGCCGTGGCCTCGAGCACGGCGTCCTCGATGGCCGGATCGACGGTCAGCCGCACGGTGTGCGCGGCGCAGGTGGGACGCGCCTGGGGGTCCGCTGAATCGGCCGAGTCGAGTCTGCTCAGGATGGCCACCGCGCCGGCCACGAGCACCACGAACGCCAAGAGCGCCCCCAAGACGCGCTTGAGCGCGCCGGGAGGACCCTTGCCCGAATCCACGGCGGCGTGTCGCGAGGCGGCATGCCTCGAGGCCGGGGGCGCCATGCTTCGAGCCTGACCCGAGGGTTCGGCCGCTGTCAATCGAGCGGCCTCGACCCCACTCCGGCCGCCGAGTCGATCGGCCAGGACTCGACCGGTGGTTGCACGCCGATCGCCACGGAGGCGAGACTCGAAGGTGTGGTGGCTCCGCGAGAACCGCGTGTGTCGCGGCGAGTTGCGCTCAGCCTGTTAGGACTGAGCGGACTCGCCGGCGTCTCCGCCTGCTCCGATCCCAGAACAGAACGTTCCAGCGCCCAACGCCCGGCCGCAAGCCCGAGCCCCAGCTCCGGCGCGACCGACCGGCCGGCGGCCAGGGCGCTCACCTGGGCCCAGTGGCCTGACTACATCGATGCCGATGGAGACACGCGGCCGACCCTCGATGCGTTCAGCCAGGCGACCGGGATCGCCGTCGACTACCGCGAAGTCATCAATGACAACGCGGAGTACGTCGACGGGATCGACGCGGCACTTCGGGCCGGCGAGCCGATCGGCGCGGATGTCGTGACCCTGACCGGTTGGATGGCGGGACGCCTGGTGCTGGCCGACCTGATGCAGCCGATCGGTCCGCTCGAGAATGCCGGCAATCTGATCAGCGCCTTGGCACGACCCGACTGGGATCCCGAGCAGCGCTACTCCATGCCCTGGCAGGCCGGCCTGACCGGCATTGCGTACGACGCTCGACGGGTCGACCGCGCGATCGGGAGCGTTACCGAGCTCTTCGAGCGCCCGGACCTGGCGGGTCGCGTGGGGATGCTCACCGAGTTCCCGGACTCGGTCGGGATGGCGATGCTGGCCCTGGGCAAGGACCTATCTGCCGGCTCCGTGGTCGACGCCGCAGACGCGGTGGGGTACCTCGCCGAGCTTGACGCGGACGGCCGGTTCGTCGGCTTCTACGGCAACGACGTGATGCGGGCCTTGCGGCGTGGGCGCGTCGATGCCGCGTTGGCCTGGTCGGGTGATGTGATCCAGGCCCAGCTGACCAATCCCTACCTCAAGTTCGTGATGCCCGAGGAAGGCTTGATGATCTGGTCGGACAACCTGCTGGTGCCGCGCGCCTCGACGGCGGGCAGCGCGGTCGCCCGGCTGGTCGACTACTACTACCGGCCCGAGGTGGCCGCTCAGGTCGCCGCGTGGGTGAACTACATCTGCCCCGTCGACGGAGCGCAGGAGGAGCTCGCCAAACTCGATCCGGACCTGGCCGGCAACCCGCTGATCTTCCCCGATCAGGCACTTCTGGACCGCTGTTACCAGTTCCCGACGTTGCCGAGCGCCGACGACAGCGCATTGCGGGCCGACTTCGACAGCTTCGCCCGAGCCTGAGTCGGACCCGCCGAGTCAGCCAAGCTGGAAGGGGTCGCGGGTCGCTCCGGACAGCTCGACCCACACCGACTTGACCTCGGTGTACTCCCGCACGGCATCGAGGCCGTTCTCGCGGCCGAAACCACTGTCGCCGAAGCCGCCGAACGGAATGTTGGGCGCCACCACGCGGTAGGCATTGATCCACACCGTGCCGGCCCGCACCCTGCCAGCGACGCGGTGCGCACGGCGTACGTCGTTGGTCCAGACGGATGCGGCAAGTCCGTACGGCGTGTCGTTGGCGAGACGGACGGCCTCATCCTCGTCGCTGAACCGGTACGCCGACAGCACCGGGCCGAACACCTCCTCGCGGACCACCGTCATCGACGGGTCGACTTCGGTGAGGACGGTGGGCTGGACGAAGTACCCGCCCAACTGGCTGGCGGCCGCACCACCGGCTGCCACGTTGGCCCCCTCCCGCTTCGCGATGTCGAGGTAGCCCAGCACCTTGTCGTACTGAGGCCGGTTGGCCACCGGACCCATCTCGGTCTCCGGGTCGAACGGGTTGCCGAGCTTGATCGTGCGGGCCCGGGCGGCCACCAAGGCGGTGAGCTCGTCGTGGACGGACTCGTGCACGATCAGCCGGGAGCCCGCCATGCAGGTCTGCCCGGTCGCGGCGAACACGCCGGCGATCAGTCCGTTGGCGGCGGCCTCGAGGTCCGCATCGGCAAACACGATCTGGGGAGACTTGCCACCCAGCTCGAGGGTGACTCGGTTGAGGTTGCTGCTGGCGGAGACCGCGACTGCCCGGCCGGTTGCCGTCGAGCCGGTGAAGGCGACCTTGTCGATCCCGCGGTGGCCCGCCAGCGCGGCACCGAGCTCCCGGCTCTCGCCGGTGAGCACGTTCACGGTGCCGGCCGGAAAGCCCGCCTCGTGCACCAATCGGGCGAACTCACAGGTGCCGGCGGGGGAGTGTTCCGAGGGCTTGATCACCACGGTGCAGCCTGCAGCGAGCGCGGGGGCCAGCTTCCATGCGAGCAGGAGCAAGGGCGAGTTCCAGGGGGTGATGGCGGCGACGACCCCCACTGGTTCCAGGGTCGTATAGGCGATGAAGTTGGGCTTGTCCGAGGGGATCGATCGGCCCTCGAGCTTGTCCGCGACGCCAGAGAAGTAGTAGTACCAGGCCGGGAGCGCCGACATCTGGCCGATCATCTCGCGATAGAGCTTGCCCGAGTCACGCACCTCCAGGGTGGCCAGGCGTTCGGCGTTGTCGGCGATCAGCTCGGCGAGTCTGCGCATCAGGCGGGCTCGATCGAAGCCCGTCAGCGCACCCCACTCGCCCTCCAGGGCCGCTCGGGCCGCGGCCACGGCGTCCTCGAGATCGTCCGTGGTCGCCTCCGGCACCTCGCACCAGACGGCACCGAGGTAGGGGTCCTCGGAGGTGAACACCTGGCCAGAAGCCGCGGCCCGGAACTCGCCGTTGATATACATCGAGAACCGCTCCACGTCGCCCACGGCCCACGTCCCTCCGTCTGATCGTCTCGCATCCGGACAGCCGTGCCGGACGGCTCGTCAGTCTATCGACGGCCCGGTTCTTGATGGACCCTGCTTGAGAACCTGCGCGTAGATGTCGGTGTTGTCGACGAAGAAGCCGTCGACACCGGCCGCCAGGTGTGCCAGCACCTCCTCGGCGGCTCGACCGATGCCCGACCGGCGCACGATGCCGTCCTCGCCCGCCAGCCGCAGGTCGGCCGGCAGGAAGTGGTTCTCGGCTCTAAAGGTCCAGCAGCAGACGAGCAGCCCGCAGGAGTGGGCGTCCGCGACCAGCGTCGTCGCCGGACCGAGCCTGTCCTCCTCCGTGCGCGGCAGCACCAGCACCTTCTCGGGTCCGATCGCGTCGATCCAGGGCGCTAGTTCGGCTAGGCCAACCGGGCTGAACAGGTCGGCATAGGTCCTGGGGTCACCGGCGGCGACCAGGTCGTACGGCGCCTTCCCGGCCTCGGCGAGCAGCAGCTGCCGCGCGCGGTAGCCGTGCTCGCTACGCAGCCCGACCAGGCTGCCGACCTCGAAGCTCTGCAGCCACACCGGGGCGTCGGGCCGGTTCAGCCCGAAGCGCCCGAGCAGCTCGACGGTCGCGGCCTCCGGCTCGAATCCCGCCTCGTGGAGGTAGGTCGGGTGCTTGATCTCGGGAATGATCCCGACCATGCGGCGGTGCCGTTCGCTGAGCTCCTCGCGCAGGGCCAGCACGTCGGCGAAGGTCGGCACGGCGTACCGCCCGTCATGGGCCGTGTTCGCCGGCCGGATCCGCGGCAGCCGCTCGATCGCGCGCAACGACGACAACTCGGCCGCGGTGAAGTCCTCCACCCACCATCCGGTGACCGGCACTCCGTCGAGCAGTTTGGTCGCCCGCCGATCCGCGAACTCGGGTCGGCTGGCGACATCGGTTGTGGTCCCGATCTCGGGTTCGTGGCGCACGACCAGCACCCCGTCACGGGTCGAGACGAGATCGGGCTCGATGTAGTCGGCGCCGAGGGTGACGCTCAGGTCGTACGCCGCCAGGGTGTGCTCCGGGCGGTAGCCCGAGGCGCCCCGGTGGGCCAAGACCCACGGGAGCCGGATGTCGTCCATCTCGAACTCGTCGTCCTCCAAGCCGCCCACGCGGTGCATGCCTCACCATGACATCCGCCGCACCCCGGTGACGGCTACCCGGCCGGCACGCCTGAGATGATGCCGTCATGACGTCCACCACCGCGAACCCCCGCACCTTCACCATCGCCGGGGACCTGCCGGTCGTCCGGTTGGGATTCGGCGCCATGCAGCTGCCCGGTCCCTGGGTGTGGGGTTATCCCGCCGATCCGGAGAACGCGACCCTGGTGCTGCGGCGCGCGCTCGAACTGGGCGTGAACTTCATCGACACCGCCGA
Source organism: Nocardioides sp. (assembly GCA_021731205.1). GTDB lineage: Bacteria > Actinomycetota > Actinomycetes > Propionibacteriales > Nocardioidaceae > Nocardioides. The sequence goes on from JAKFXV010000098.1 coordinate 10,921, forward strand.
CGCCTACGGCCCCCACGTCAACGAGGAGCAGATCCGAGCGGCCCTGCATCCCTACCCCGAGGACCTGGTGATCGCCACCAAGGCCGGCTTCCTGCGGCCCAGTCGCACCGAGTGGACGGTGCTCGGCACGCCGGCGTACCTGCGTCAATGCGTCGAGATGAGCCTGCGCCGGCTGGGGGTCGAGCGGATCGACCTGATGCAGCTGCACCGGATCGACGAGCACGTCCCGTTGGCCGACCAGGTCGGTGAGCTGAGCGCACTGCGCGATGAAGGGAAGATCCGGCACATCGGGCTGTCCGAGGTCACGGTCGAGCAGTTGCGACAGGCCGAACAGATCGTGCCGATCGCGACCGTGCAGAACCTCTACAACCTGACCGATCGCAGCGCCGAGGCGTTGCTGGACTACTGCGAGGCCAACGGCATCGGCTTCATCCCGTGGTACCCCCTGGCCACCGGGACGTTGGCCGAGAACGACGGCCCACTGGCGGCCACGGCCGCGCGCCTGGGCGCCACGCCGGCCCAGGTCGCGCTCGCCTGGTTGCTGCGACGCTCGCCGGTGATGTTGCCGATCCCCGGGACCTCGAAGGTGGCCCACCTCGAGGCGAACCAGGCGGCGGCCGAGCTCGACCTGAGCGACGAGGAGTTCGCGGCGTTGAGCGCACTGCACCCATGAGCTCGCCGCCCGCATGAGCTCGCCGGCCGAGACCGAGACCTTCAGGCTCGGTGAGATCGTGGTGCCGGCGTACGGCCCGACCGTGGTCGCCAGCGTCGGGCACGGCGCGATCTTGCCGATCATCGCGCTCCACGCCCGCAACCTCGACGCGTCCGTGGGACAGGCGGCGGCCCTGGTCGGGCTGGTCGGCATCGGGCAGTTGCTGGCCGCGCTGCCCTCGGGAGCGTTGGTCGCACGCATCGGTGAGCGCCGGGCGCTGGTGTGGACCGGGCTGGTCGAGACCGCCATCTTCGTGGCCGCCTGGTGGACCAGCAGCCTGGTGGCGTTCGCGGGCTTGGCCTTCGTCATGGGGGCGACCTGGACGGTGTTCCTGCTCGCTCGGCAGGGCTTCATCATCGATGCGGTGCCGGTCAACTTCCGCGCACGGGCGCTCTCCAGCCTCGGTGGGTCCTATCGCATCGGCCTGTTCATCGGCCCGCTGCTGGGGGCCGGCGTCATTCACCGGTGGGGAGTGCCGGCGATCTTCTTGGTCGGAGCGATCACCTCGATCGCGGCCGTCGCACTCGTCTCCTCGATGCCCGACCTCAGCAGAGCGGCCCGGACGCGGGCCGAGGCCGACGGGCATCTGTCCGTGCTCGCCGTGCTCCGGAACCACCGCAGAACCTTCGCCACTTTGGGGGTGGCCGTCAGCGTCATCTCCGGTTCACGGGCACTGCGGGTGAGCATCTTGCCGTTGTGGTGCGACCACATCGGGTTGTCGGCGTCGGCCACGTCGCTGGTATTCGGCATCGCCGCGGCCGTGGACGTGTCGCTGTTCTACCCCGCAGGCTGGATCATGGACCGGTTCGGCCGGCGCTGGGTGGCGTTCCCCGTGGTCGCCGGAGCCACCCTCGGGGTCCTGCTCTTGCCCCTCGGAAGAGACTTCGGATCCGTGCTGGCCGTGGCGGTGTTGATCGCACTGGGCAACGGCCTGGGGTCGGGCATCGTGATGACTCTCGGCGCCGACACGGCCCCGGACCCAGGCAGGGCCCAGTATCTCGGTGGCTGGCGGCTGTTCGGCGACGTGGGGAACACTGCGGCGCCGCTGCTGCTCGGGCTGCTCGCCGGCGTCGTACCGCTGGCGACAACCTGTCTGGCCTTGGGAGCCGTCGGCATCCTGGGAACCGGTTGGGTCACCTGGTGGACCCGACACTTCGACCTGGTCCGCGGCGCAGGCACCTCAGGAGTGGACTAGCTCCTCGATCCGCCGCAACGTGCGGGTCATGTTCTCCCGGGTCTGTTCGGTCAGCAGCAGGCGTACGCCGAACCGCGACAGGGCCGCCTCGGTGCTGATGTCCCAGATCTCGGTGACCAACGTGCCGCCCTCGACAGGCTCGAGGTGATAGGTCCAGGTGCGACCGGTGACCAGCTTGGCCACCGCGGGGGCGAGGGTCTGCCACCCGATGCGGCGGTTCTCCTCGAACTCGATGACCACGTTCTTGGTGGCGTAGGGGAACAGACCGCGCTTCATGGACATGCCGAAGCTGTCCCCGAGTGCGAGCCGCCGGGACCCGCCCCGGGCCTCGACCACATGACCGGACCCGTCCAGGTCCGCGTGCCTGGAGGGGTCGGCCAGCAAGTCGAAGATCTCCTCGGCCGGTGCGGGAATCATCCGTTGTACGACGACGCGGTTGCGGCCCGATTGGTCCTGCTGAGAGGTCACGGCCGCAACCGTACAGAGGGAGTCCAATCGCGAACTCAGGACTCCGCGGCGGCCGCGAACGGCGCCTCGTCCACGAAGGCCAGTCGAGCGATCGAAGACAGCAGCAGGTCTCGGCACTCCAGCGGCAACAGGCCGTCGAGAACCAACGAGGCGAAACCGTGCACGGTCGCCCACATCACCAGGTCGAGCCCGTCCCGGCTGCCCGGGCGCAACAGCCCCCTGTCGTCCAGATCGTCCAGACTCGCGCACAACAACTGGTAGGAGACCGAGTCGGTCTTGTGCTCCATGCCGACCGGCGGCGCGCCTTCGGCCACCAGCTGGGCCGCGAGCTGGGCGGCCGGGCAGTAGGGCCCGAACATGTGGCGGAACAGATGCGGCTCCTCGACGGCGAAGCGGACGTACTCCTCACCGGTCTTCCAGAATCGCTGCATCGCGGCCCGATCGTCGCTGCCCGTGGCCGCGGAGACGCTCGCGACCATCCGGGCATCGAGGTCTGCCATCCCTCGCGCGGCCACCGCGGCCATCAGCGCATGCTTGTCCGGGAAGTGCGCATAGGCCGCGCTCGGTGAGACCCCGACCGCCTGGGCGACCTGGCGCAGCGACACCGACTCGGCGCCTTGGGCGCGCACCAACGTCGTGGCCTCGTTGACCAGGGCGGCCTCGAGATCTCCGTGGTGGTACGTCGACACGCTCACCCTCCCAGACTAGCGAAAGATCTTGACACTGTTCAGATCATGCACCAGAGTGGCCGATATGAACAGTGTTCAGATCACCGAGGACGACGCGCTGCTGCCCGATTCCGTGCGTCACCCCGACCGCGGCTTCTTCGTCGGGCTCGGCAGGTTGGTGGCGCACTGGAAGTGGACCGTCCTGATCGGCTACCTGCTGATCCTCGTGGTCGCCGGAGCCTTCGGGTCTCGCGTGTTCAGCGCGCTGGACACCGCGGGGTACGACGACCCGAACAGTGAGTCGGCGCAGGCCCTCAGCTATGCCGAAGAGACGTTCGGGATCGACGACCCGGTGATCGCGATCGCGGTGCGGACGCCTGGTGACATCGACGAGGCGGCGGGGGCTGCGGCGGCGACCGACCTGGTGACGCGAATCGCGGCCGAGCCCGGAGTGAGCGACACCGTGTCCTACTGGACATCGGGACGCCCGGCGCCGCTGCGCGGCAACGACGACCGCACCGGACAGGTGCTGGTCTTCACCAAGGACCTGATCGTGGACGACCAGATGACCTTGGCTAGCAAGCTCGTCGAGGAGTACGGCGCCGGGTACGACGGCCTCGACGTCGAGATCGGCGGTTTCGCGACGGTCAGCGAGTCGATCACCGTCCACGTCACCGAGGACCTCGCTCGCGCCGAGTCGATCGCCATCCCACTGTCGATGCTGTTGTTGATCATCGTGTTCGGCAGCGTCGTCTCCGCAGGTCTGCCGTTCACCGTGGCCGCCGGCGCCATCGTGGGCAGCTTCTTCGTGGTCTGGCTGGTCACCTTGTTCACCGACGTCTCCGTGTTCGCCCTCAACCTGATCACGGGCCTGGGGCTGGGCCTGGGCATCGACTACGCCCTGTTGATCGTCAACCGCTTCCGTGAGGAGCGCGGTCGCGGGCTCGACACCACCGACGCCGTCATCCGCACCGTGACGACGGCCGGACGCACGGTCGCGGTCTCCGGCCTCACCGTGGCCGTCGTGCTGGGCTCGCTGCTGTTCTTCCCGCAGTACTTCTTGAAGTCGTTCGGCTACTCAGGCATCGCCGTCACCCTGCTCGCCGTGGTCACCTCGCTCACCGCGCTGCCGGCCCTGCTCGCGATCTTGGGGCCTCGTG
>JAKFXV010000196.1 GCA_021731205.1 Nocardioides sp.
CGACGCTAGCAGCGGCCGCGCCGGGGCCATCGGCTGGCATGCTGGGTGTCATGCGACGAGCTGCGGCGGCACTGTTGTCGTCCCTGCTGCTGGCCGGTTGCGGGGCGGCGCCGGAGCAGATCCAGTCGAGCGGCATCGACGAACTGGTCATTCCGCTGGATCGTCCGCGTGCCGACGATTTCGTCGACGAGATCGACAATCCCTTCCTGCCGCTGACCCCCGGCAACGCGTGGGTCTATACGTCCTCGGCTCCCCCAACGGGTGCCGGCGTCGAGCTGCTGGCCACCGTGACGGTCTCCGATGAGACTGCGGTGATCGAAGGGATCAACACCACGCTGGTGCGTGAGTCGGTGGGATCTCGCAACGGCGACCGGGTCGGTCGGGTCTTCGCGAAGGTGGAGCGGTGGTTCGCCCAGGATCGCCGCGGCAACGTCTGGTTGTTCGGCGAGACCATCACGCCGTACGACGGCGGGTTCGTCATCGCACGGAGCTGGCGTGCGGGCGTGAACGGAGCTCGCGCCGGGCTCGCGATGGCAGCGGTGCCGCGGGTCGGTGATGGTTACCTGCGCAGCGCCGCGCCCGGCGTCGTCGAGGAACGCGTGAGGGTGCTCGGCCTGGAGGGGACCGCAGCGGTACCTTTCGGCGACTACACCGACCTCGTCGAGCTCGAGCTGGACTCGCAGTCTGAGCCGGCAGACAGCCGAGTGGTGCGGTACGCCCGTGGTGTCGGCCCCGTGCAGACGGCGTACGCCGACGGACGGTCGCTGGGGCTGGTCTCGTTCACCACGTCGTGAGGTGAGGGTTTGCCCTGGTCGGGTCGGACTACTACGGTCCAGGCGTGCCCGCCCCCCAGACAGATGACCAGACAGCTGACCAGACAGCTGACCAGACTGCTCACGCGATCATCTACACCTACACGGACGAGGCGCCGCTGCTGGCGACGTACTCGCTGCTGCCCATCGTCACGGCCTACGCCGCCAAGGCGGGTGTCGAGGTGCAGACCCGGGACATTTCACTCGCCGGCCGGATCCTGGCCGGATTCCCCGAATGGCTCGTTGACGAGCAACGCGTTCCGGATGCGCTGGCCGAGTTGGGCGCACTCGCCAAGACTCCCGCAGCCAACATCATCAAGCTGCCGAACATCTCGGCTTCGATCCCGCAGCTCAAGGCTGCCATCGCCGAGCTGCAAGCCCAGGGATTCGCGATCCCGGACTACCCCGAGAGCCCCGACACCGAGGCCGAAACAGACATCCGGGCGCGCTACGACCGGGTGAAGGGCAGCGCCGTCAACCCGGTGTTGCGAGAGGGGAACTCCGATCGTCGGGCACCCGCATCGGTCAAGAACTACGCGCGCCAGCACCCGCACGCGATGGGTGCCTGGTCGCCCGGGTCGAAAACCAACGTCGCAACCATGGCCGCCGACGACTTCCGAGCTTCGGAGCAATCGGTCGTGATCGGCGCCGACGACGTCCTTCGGATCGAGCACGTGGCACCCGACGGGACGGTGAGCGTGCTCAAGGCTGCTGTCCCGGTCCTGGAGGGTGAGGTCGTCGACGCAACTCGAATGGACGTCGCGGCCCTGCGCGCCTTCCTGACCGCTCAGATCGCCCGTGCTGCGAGCGAAGAGGTGCTGTTCTCGGTGCACCTGAAGGCGACGATGATGAAGGTGTCCGACCCGATCATCTTCGGGCACGTTGTCGAGTCGTTCCTGCCCGACGTCTTCGAGGAGTACGGCGCAGCCTTGGCCGCGGCGGGTCTGAGCGCCAATGACGGGCTCGGTGCGTTGCTGTCCGGGGCCGCCGCTCTTCCCGAAGGCCCGGCGATCGCCGAGGCCGTCCGAGTCGGGCTCGAGACGGGTCCCCGGCTCGCGATGGTCGATTCCGACCGCGGCATCACCAACCTGCACGTCCCCTCCGACGTGATCGTCGACGCCTCCATGCCCGCCATGATCCGCACGTCCGGCCACATGTGGGGGCCCGACGGGCTCGAGGCCGACACGCTCGCCGTGATCCCCGATTCGTCGTACGCCGGCATCTATCAGGCCGTGATCGATGACTGCCGTGCGCATGGTGCCTTCGACCCCGCGACGATGGGCTCGGTTCCCAACGTCGGGCTGATGGCTCAGGCCGCGGAGGAGTACGGCTCCCACGACAAGACCTTCGAGATCTCCGGGCCGGGCGTGGTGCGGCTGGTCAACGGCGCCGGCACGGTGCTCACCGAGCACCCGGTGTCCACCGGCGACATTTGGCGGGCCTGTCAGACCAAGGACCTGCCGATCCGCGACTGGGTCAGGCTGGCCGTCACCCGCGCACGGGCGACCGGCTCTCCTGCGGTCTTCTGGCTGGACTCGACGCGAGCCCACGATCGCAACCTGATCGCGAAGGTCGAGACCTATCTGGCCGACCATGACACCCAGGGGTTGTCCATCCAGATCCTCAGCCCCGTCGAAGCGATCGGCTTCTCCCTCGAACGGATCCGCCGCGGCGAGGACACGATCTCGGTGACCGGAAACGTGCTGCGCGACTACTTGACCGACCTCTTCCCGATCCTGGAGCTCGGGACGTCCGCCAAGATGCTCTCGGTCGTGCCACTGATCAACGGGGGTGGGCTCTTCGAGACCGGCGCCGGCGGTTCGGCACCCAAGCACGTGCAACAGCTGGTCAAGGAGAACTACCTGCGCTGGGACTCACTGGGAGAGTTCTTGGCGCTGGCCGTGAGCTTCGAGCACCTCGCCGGCGCCACCGGGAACGCCAGTGCTCAGGTCTTGGCGGACACCCTCGATCGCGCCACGGGCACACTCCTGCGCGAGAACAAGTCGCCCGCTCGGCGGATAGGACAGATCGACAACCGTGGGTCGCATTTCTACCTGGCGTTGTACTGGGCCCAGGAGTTGGCCACCCAGACCGTTGACGTCGCACTGGCCGAGGCCTTCGCCGAACTGGCCGACACGTTGAGCAGCTATCAGGACCAGATCGCGGCCGAGATGATCCTGGTCCAGGGGTCCCCGGCGGATATCGGCGGCTACTACCGCCCCGACCCTGTGAAGACGGCGGCAGTCATGCGTCCATCGCAGACGTTCAACGCGGCACTGTCCCGGATCCTGACCGATGTCGACTGACTCGGCGCCGGCGCTGCCCCGGGTCCTCTCGGGAATCCAGCCGACCGCCGACTCCTTCCACTTCGGGAACTACCTCGGCGCGGTTCGGCAGTGGGTGAATCTTCAGCAGTCCCACGCCCCGTTCTTCTTCATCGCAGACCTGCACGCGATCACCTTCGAGCAGGATCCGAAGCTCCTGCGCGCCCGCACGCTTCGGGCGGTCGCCCAACTGTTGGCCATGGGTATCGATCCGGCCCGCTCGGCGATCTTCGTCCAGAGCCAGGTGCCTGAGCACACCCAGCTCGGCTGGGTGTTGCAGTGCTTGACCGGGTTCGGCGAGGCGCGGCGCATGACCCAGTTCAAGGACAAGACCGCCAAGTCCGGTGAGGGTGCGGCCAGCGTCGGCCTGTTCACCTACCCCATCCTCCAAGCGGCGGACATCCTGCTCTACCGCCCGCACTACGTGCCTGTCGGTGAGGATCAGCGACAGCATCTCGAGCTCACTCGAGATCTGGCGCAGCGCTTCAACCATCGATACAAGAAGACCTTCCGGCTACCCGAGCCGTACATCCTCAAGGAGACGGCCAAGATCCTCGATCTGGCCGACCCGACGGCGAAGATGTCGAAGTCCAACTCCTCACCCAGCGGCATCGTGGAGATGCTCGACGACCCCGCTGTCAGTGCCAAGAAGATCCGCTCGGCGGTGACCGACTCAGGCAGCGAGATCCGTTTCGACGCGGAGCAGAAACCGGGGGTGAGCAACCTGCTGACGATCTACTCGGCGATCACCGGGCGGAGCATCGAGGAGCTCGAGGCGGCGTACGCCGGCGCGGGTTACGGCACCCTCAAGCAGGACCTTGCCGAACAGGTCGTCGAGTTCATCACGCCGTTCCGGGATCGCACGTTCGAGCTGATCGAGGACCGCACCTACCTCGACGATGTCTTGCGTGACGGCTCGGAGCGGGCCCGCGCGGTGGCGTCGAGGACCCTCGCGGACGTCTTGGACCGGGTCGGATTCCTGCCGATCTCGGATGCGATCGAGCGCCGGTAGGCTCCGAAGGTGCCCACTATCGGCGTTGCTCTGGCCATCCCGGAGCCCTGGGCCACCCAACTTCAGGACTACCGCACGGCCATCGGCGACCTGACCGCCCAAGAGATACCGACCCACATCACGCTGGTGCCGCCACTGCCGGTCGAGCACGCAGCTCTCGGGGCGATCGAGGCGCACCTCGAGCAGGTGGCCAGGCAGGTGCAAGCCTTTCCGGTCCACCTTCGAGGCACCGGGTCGTTCCGGCCGGTGTCGCCGGTGATCTTCGTGGCGCTGGCCGAGGGCATCTCTGCCTGCGAGGCGCTCGCCGATGCCGTCCGCCAGGGACCGCTCGCCCACGACCTGGCGTTCCCGTACCACCCGCACGTCACGGTCGCTCATCACCTCGACGACGCGCTCCTGGACCAAGCATTCGAGGAGCTCGCGAGCTTCGAGTGCGAGTTCTTGGTCTCGGGTTTCCATCTCTATTGCCACGAGCATGGAGCCGGTTGGAAGCCGACCAGGGGGTTCACGCTCGCTGCCCAAGCAGGAGTGGGCCAGCCATGAGCGCTGTGGGCCGCCGGGCGTGTGACAAATGTCGCGTCAGGGGGGTCTGGCTGTTCATTGCCGCCTCAACGCGCCAGAATTCGTGACTGGCTCTGGACGTGACCACACCACGGAGGTAACACATGGCGTCAACGGACGCGGGAGTGCACTCAGGAGTCAATGGCCCGACCCGGGCGTCGATCCCTGAGAAGACCCTGCGGACCGACCGTTGGTGGCTGGCACCGCTGGCGACCTTCGTCGTATTCGTGACGTTCATCATCTACTCCAGCTGGCGGGCGTTCTCGGGCGACGACTACTACGCCTCTCCCTACCTGTCGCCGTTCTACTCGCCGTGTCTGACCGACTCGTGCGTCGAAGGCTCTTCCGACTTCGGCACACCGTTCAGCTGGTGGCAGCTGTCGCCAGCGCTGGTCATCTTGATCTTCCCGCTGGGCTTCCGGTTCACCTGTTACTACTACCGCAAGGCCTACTACCGGGCGTTCTGGCTTTCGCCGCCGGCCTGCGCGGTGGCCGAGCCGCACTCGTCGTACTCCGGGGAAGCGAAGTTCCCGCTGCTGCTGCAGAACATCCACCGCTACTTCTGGTACGCCGCCGTGGTCGTCGCTGTGGTCTTGACCTTCGATGCCGTCTTGGCGTTCCGCGACGAGCACCACGAGTGGGGCCACATGGGCCTGGGCACGGTGCTGATGTGGATCAACGTCATCTTGATCTGGCTCTACACGCTCTCGTGCCACTCCTGCCGCAACATCGTCGGTGGCAGGCTGCGGCACTTCTCCAAGCACCCGGTTCGCTACAAGCTGTGGACCTGGGTCTCGCGGCTCAACCCCTATCACGCCAAGTTCGCTTGGTACTCCCTGTTCTCCGTCGCGTTGGTCGACCTCTACGTCTACCTGCTGGCGACGGGCGTCATCACCGACCCGAGGTTCTTCTAGATGAGTCAGACCGACGACCGGCACCCGATGACCGGAAACCGGATGTCCAGCGACGAGGCCGCCGGAACTGCGCCGGACCGTTTCGGGGGCATCGAGCAGCATTCCTACGACGTGATCGTGATCGGTGCCGGCGGTGCCGGGCTGCGGGCAGCGATCGCGGCGCACGACGCAGGCGCTCGGACCGCGGTCATCACCAAGTCGCTGCTCGGCAAGGCCCACACCGTGATGGCCGAAGGTGGCATCGCCGCGGCGATGGGCAACCGCTGGAAGGAGGACAACTGGGAGGTCCACTTCCGCGACACCATGCGTGGCGGCAAGATGCTCAACAACTGGCGGATGGCGCAGTTGCACGCTCAGGAGGCACCCGAGCGGGTGCTCGAGCTTGAGGACTGGGGAGCACTGTTCGACCGGACCGAGGACGGCCTGATCTCCCAGCGCGACTTCGGCGGTCACCGCTACGCCCGGCTGGCCCACGTCGGTGACCGCACCGGCCTGGAGATGATCCGAACCCTGCAGCAACGCCTCGTCGAGCTCGGCATCGACGTCTTCATGGAGTGCACGATCACCGAGCTCTTCAAGACCCCGGCCACCGCGGAACCCAGCCGGATCTCCGGCGCCTTCGGCTACTGGCGCGAGACCGGCCGCTTCATCACCTTCGAGGCGCCGAGCGTGATCTTGGCGACCGGCGGGATCGGTAAGTCGTTCAAGGTGACCTCCAACTCATGGGAGTACACCGGAGACGGTCACGCTCTCGCCTTGCGGGCGGGGGCCTCGTTGCTCAACATGGAGTTCGTCCAGTTCCACCCCACGGGCATGGTCTGGCCACCCTCGGTCAAGGGGATTCTGGTCACGGAGTCGGTGCGCGGCGACGGCGGCATCTTGAAGAACTCCGAGGGCAAGCGGTTCATGTTCGACTACATCCCGGAGTTCTTCAAGGCCGAGACGGCCGACACCGAGGCCGAGGCCGACCGGTGGTACGACGACAAGATCAACAACCGGCGCCCGCCCGAGTTGCTGCCCCGTGACGAGGTCGCCCGGGCGATCAACTCCGAGATCAAGGCCGGCCGCGGCTCCGAGCACGGTGGCATCTACCTCGACATCGCATCACGTCGTACCCCGGAGTTCATCCGCAAGCGGCTGCCGTCGATGTACCACCAGTTCAAGGAGCTCGCGGACGTCGACATCACCGCGGAGCCGATGGAGATCGGGCCTACCTGCCACTACGTGATGGGCGGGGTCGAGGTCGACGCGGACACCCAGGCGTCGCCGGCCGTCCCGGGCCTGTACGCCGCAGGCGAGGTCTCCGGGGGGATGCACGGATCCAACCGGCTCGGCGGCAACTCGTTGTCCGACCTGTTGGTCTTCGGCAAGCGCGCCGGGGAGCACGCCGCGTCGTACGCCGCAGAGGTGGCGGACTCGCGCACTGGGCTCGACCCGGCCGAGGTCAAGGCGGCCGAGGCGTTCGCGCTCGCGCCGTTCGAGCTCGACGGGGGAGAGAACCCCTACACGATCCAGCACGACCTCCAGCTCAACATGAACGATCTGGTCGGCATCATCCGCGACGGCGCGGAGCTGCAGGCCGCGTTGGAAGGCATCGAGGGCTTCAAGGAGCGGGCCAAGCGCCTGTCGGTCGAGGGGCATCGGCAGTACAACCCCGGCTGGCACCTCGCGCTCGATCTGCGCAACATGCTCATCGTCTCCGAATGCATCGCCAAGGCGGCTCTCGAGCGCGAGGAGTCGCGCGGCGGCCACACCCGCAACGACTTCCCGGGGCCGAATCCCGAATGGGGAACGATCAACTTGGTGCTCACCATCAACGAGGCGGGCGACGGGGTCACCTTGACCCGCCAGCCGCTGCCCGTGATGCCCGAGGACCTCAAGACCCTGTTCGACACGACGGGAGCGGCGAAGTGAGCTATCGACTGAAGATGCGGCTGTGGCGCGGCGACCGGTCAGGCGGGGAGCTCAAGGACTATCAGGTCGAGGTGTCCGAGGGTGAGGTCGTCTTGGACGCGATTCACCGGGTGCAGGCCACCGAAGCCGGCGATCTGGCCGTGCGGTGGAACTGCAAGGCCGGCAAGTGCGGTTCCTGCAGCGCCGAGATCAACGGCAAGCCGCGGCTGATGTGCATGTGTCGGCTCTCCGACTTCGAGCCGGAGGAGACCATCACGGTCACGCCCATGCGGAGCTTCCCGGTGATCCGCGATCTGGTCACCGACGTCTCGTTCAACTACGAGAAGGCCAAGCAGCTGCCCTCGTTCAAGCCCGGCCCTCGTGACGCCGACGGCAAGCGGCGGATGGCGCAGATCGACGTCGAGCGGGGCCAGGAGTTCCGCAAGTGCATCGAGTGCTTCCTGTGCCAGAACACCTGTCACGTGGTGCGCGACCACGAGGAGAACAAGCCGGCCTTCGCCGGGCCGCGGTTCTTCCTGCGGTACGCCGAGCTCGACATGCATCCGCTCGACACCCACGACCGGGTCGAGCTGGCCCAGGGTGCGGCGGGCCTCGGGATGTGCAACATCACCAAGTGCTGCACCGAGGTCTGCCCGGAGCACATCAAGATCACCGACAACGCGATCATCCCGCTCAAGGAGCGGGTCGTGGACAAGAAGTACGACCCATTGATCTGGCTCGGTAACAAGATCGGCATCCGCAATAAGGACAACGACGGCCGCACGACGGCCTGACTGCTCCAACGCGCTCCGCGCGGCTCTGCACACGGGTGGACGGGTGGCAGGCTTACCCGCTAGGTCCGTCTGCGTGTAGGTGCGCCTGCATCCGTCCTTGGCTGCGCTAGCCCAGTGGTCTCGACAGCGACGTACGGTGAGGTCATGGCCCGCAGCAGGCCTGCGTACCCTAGCCCAAATCGTAGTTCGGATCCCGGCGCTAGCCGCGCCGGCGTCTCGAGCACGAGGTGGTCGCTGCTGGCGCCAAGCACGGTGATTCCGGGCGATGGGGTGAGCCCCGCGAGTTCGACGTCTTGGCGCCCAAGGCTCACGATCGTCTGCACGATCTGGCCCCGATCGCCCACTGTGGGCACGCTACCGAAGCTGTCGAATCCACGCGTCCCCCAGGGCATGCTCGGCTTCTCAAGCGACTCGATCACTGAGCCCACCAGAGTGAACGCGTCGGTGTGCAGGCCGTCGATCGGTGCGCCGCGCACAGGGTCGGTCCCCAGCAGGATGGCCTCGCCGATCCGGAGGTCGGTGACCGGCGACGGCGTGGGTTCGCGGCGATCCGCGTCGAGCGCCCAGGTCAGATTCGCGGAGTTTCCTCCGGAGATCAGTGGCAACGCCAGGCCGAGCTCAACTCTGACCAACTGCGCCAGGACCGCCAGTTCGGCCATTTGGTTCGGCCCGGGTTCGACGCCGTTGCGGCAGGCCAGGTTCGTGCCCAAGCCGACCAGCCGTACGCCGGGGAGGGTCGCCGCGAACCGAGCCAGTGGCAGGAGATCGGCAGCCAGCACGCCTTCTCGTAGGTCACCGAGTTCGACCATCACAACGACGTCGTGCACCAGACCGCATTGACGGGACGCGGTTGACAACGCGGCAACAACGCTGGGTTCACTCACCAGACTGATAGAAGCAATTGTCACCGCTCGATCGGCCTCGTCGGGAGTGGGAGAGCGGATCAGCATCATCGGTGTCTGGATGCCGGCCGACCGCAGACGGGCCAGGTTCGCCACCCGAGAGTCACCAAGCCGCGTGACGCCGCCGAGCAGCATCGCCGCTGCGACCGAGGGCAGACCCAACACCGCCTTGGTCACTCCAGTGACGTCGATCCTCAGTGGCGCCAGACGTTCCACGAGGCACCGCGCATTGTCCGCGATCTTCCCTAGGTCGATCTCAATGCGCGGGCTCGGAGAACTCACGCGACGACGCGGTGGGCCGGCTTGAGTAGCTCGGGAAAGGCGCCGGTCACCATTTCGACGAGTTCACGGGGTTCGCGCCACAGGGGATCCGTAGCGGGCAGGCCCAGCGTCTGGGCATGCTCCGCCTGGGATGCGCTGACCTCGGCGTCACTCATGTTCTCGTGGTTGATCGTGATGCCGATCACCCGGGTCTTGCCGAACTGTTCGATCAGATCGCGCTCACTCTCGGCCGATGGCATCGCCACCGTCGGGTAGTCGCTGAGCATCACCCGGGCGGGTGCGTGCTGCAAGATGACCGCGTGCGGGCGGCTGGCCCGCAGCACGACCGTTGAACTCAGGTACGCCGGATGGCTGAGCGCGCCTTGACCTTCAATGACGATCACTGCCGGGTGCTCGCCCTGCCAGGCCTTGACCACGGCGCCTTCTAGCTCTCCAACGCCGAACTGGGCAGGGATGGCGTCCAATGCGACGCCATATGCCGCTCCCTGCATGAGACCGGTTTGTCCCGTGCCGACCATCACCGCGTGGATGCCGGCATCGTTGAGGCTCTTGGTGAGGATGGTGGCGGTGGTGCGCTTGCCGATCGCGCCGTCGGTGCCGAGCACGGCGATCCGCACGCAATCCACCGAGTCGATGGCGCCGTCGAACATGCGCAGATCCTTGGTCGGCCGCGGCCGGCGTACGTCGAGCAGCGTGACGTTGCGGCTCTGGGCTGCAGCCGAGATCTCTGGGTCGTCATTGAGGAACTCGTGCAGTCCGGACACGATGTCGAGCCCGGCCAGCACCGCCTCGAGCACTGCTGCACGTTCGGAGCGCGACATCAACCCGGACAGGGGCGCCAAGCCGAAAATGAACAGCTGCGGGATGGTCCCGGTCGCCTGGATGACCTGAGCAAGTGAGCCGACGATCGGGATGCCTGCGTCCGCGCCGTCGAGGACCTGCCCCGCGTCCTTGCCGGCGTGAGCGCTGTCGATTACGGCGACGATGCGGTAGCGCTCGCTACTTCGCACCAGCCCGTTTGCGGTCTTCCCGTCGATACCGGCGAAGTTGCCCTCGCAGTAGACGACGGCGGAGGGGCGTACGTCTGGTGTGGTGTTCCTGACGCGCGGGGTGGCGTGTGGTGCTGGGCCGTTGATCGGCATGCCGAATTAGTCCTTTGAGTTGAGCTCAGAGGAGGCGACGGCTTTCGGGTCGGCCCGGCGAGGGTGCGGCCGATATCAACAAGAGGTCCCCACTAAGGGCGAACTGTTGACTCGACCCTACCTCGCGCCCGGTCAACCAGATCGATTCCCAGCCCAGGGCCCTGTGCACCAGGCATCAGGTGGTCGTGCAGCAGCTCGTCGCCGGCGAGTGACCATGGCCGGCGCTGCGCCTGATTGTGGGCGTGCGCGCCGAGTTCAGCCCGAAGTTCTGGATCGGTGAGCCGGCGTACGGCGGCCGCGAGCCCTCCCTCCACGGGATCGAACAGCAGCCCGTCGACGCCGTGCTTGACGATCTCGGCTGCCGCGCCGTGGCGGGCGACCACGACGGGGACCCCACCGGCCCGCGCGGCGCGCACCGCGTGGCCGCAGGTGAGCTGATCTCCTGGGTAGACCAGCACGTCCAAGGACGCGATCGCGGTGCCCAGGGCGCCGGTTGACATCGGGTCGAGGAACGTTGCCTCCGGCAGGCGGTCACCCAGCCAGCCCGCCTGGGTGCCGCTGCCGATCATCACCGGCCGCACCCGATCCAGGTCGGCGAGTTCGGTCAGCCGTCGTACGCCGTGTCGCTTGCGCAACTCACCCACGTAACCGACCACCAGGCTTGGTCCACCCGGTTGGCCCGACCTGGCCCAATGATCGTGGCGCGCTTGATCACGCAGCCGGGGGTGGAAGGCCTCGAGGTCGTGCCCCGGGACCCACACGCGCGGCTGCAGCCCGCGTTCGCCAAGGTGGCCGGCAACCCATTGCGACGTCACCAGGAAACGGCTGGCTCGGGCGATCACCTGCTCGACGTACGACGCGGGGAGGTAGCCAGTCAGCGGACGCTGCTCGATGACGATCGTCTTCAGACTGGACCGAACGGCCCGCTTCAGCGCCTTGCTACCAAACTCCTCCGGCGTGATCGCGAGCATCACGTCTGGTCCGAAGTCGGCGAGGGCTTCGGTGATGCGGGCGCCGCGTTGACGCGATCCTACGATCCGACGCACCGGCGCCCCACGGTACGACGCCGTGCCCGACGACGCGGTGATCACGTGCACGGGCACCTGGGCGTCGATGAGCGCATCGACCACGTGCCGAGCGGTGACCGTCCGGTCGTCCCGGGTGGGTAGGAAGGTGTCGGAAACGACACTCACACGCGCGTGGGCCACGGAACCCACCCTGCACAGACTCGCTGACCGAACGGAGTCGTCTCGGCCAACGCCAGAGGTCGGTCCGGTGAACGTCGCAACGATGGGAGAACGCCTGATCCCCAGAAGGCGAGTGGTGAACGCTCCAGCATCGCCTGGTCCTTGGCGAGCAGCCGGCTCTCGGCCGTCGAGAACGACGTCGGTCACCGAGCGAGATCCGGGCTCCACTCGCCCGACGTGCGTCTCCGCGTCGGAAACCTCACATCTTGTGGCTGTGGTGTCCACCGCCTCCCTATCCTGCGTCACATGCGTGTTAACGCCGTGTCGCAGAGCGACTGGGAGGCAGCGGCCGGCGCCGTGCTGCGCAAGCAGCGACTCCTCGCGAGCGAGGACCCCGATTCCCTGGTCTGGGAGCGACTGCAGCGACGCACTGTCGAGGGCATCGCTCTCACCCCGCTGGGCGTCCCCGAAGACCTCGGCGAGGTGCCGTCAACCCGGCGCAATCTCAAGCGCGGTCCCTGGGACATCCGAGTTCGTACGACGGGCGGAGCGGCCGCGCTCGACGAACTCGAGAACGGCGCCAACTCGCTGTGGCTCTCGCTCCCTGGCGCTGCAACGGTCACCGACATCGCGAGCCGCTTGGACGGCGTACTGACCGATCTCGCGCCTGTCGTGCTCGACACGACCGAGCCCACTGCCAGACGCCCCTTCTGCGAGTGGCTGGGCTCGACGGGGGTGCGACCCGCGCAGGGCACCGGGCTAGGGGCAGACCCGATCGGGCATTCGTTCTCCCGGGGTTTCGACACGGTTCCTGAGGAGGCGCGCGAGCGCCGTCTCGAAGGGCAACCACCGGAGGTGGGGGAGATCGCGGAGCTGGCCCTCGCCGCCGGCATCCTCGGGTTCACGGTCGACGGCACCACCGTCCACGATCGCGGCGCCGGCGACGCCCAAGAGGTGGGCTACACGTTGGCGTCCGGCGTCGCCTACCTCCGCGAGATCGCCGCCACCGGAGTCGCCATCGACGACGCGTTCGGGCTCATCGAGTTCCGGTACGCCGCCACGGACGAGCAGTTCGTCACGATCGCCAAGCTCCGCGCCGCGCGCCAACTGTGGGCGCGAGTCGCCGAACTCTGCGACGCCGACCCGGCTTCGGGACGCCAACGGCAGCACGCTGTGACGAGCCGCCCGATGATGACGCGCTACGACCCCTGGGTGAACATGCTCCGTACGACCGTAGCGGCCTTCGCGGCCGGCGTTGCGGGAGCCGACGCGATCACGGTGACCCCGTTCGACGCGGCCCTGGGGGAGTCCGACGACTTCGCGCGACGGATCGCCCGGAACACCTCCTCGCTGCTGATCGAGGAGTCCCATGCGGCCAAGGCGGCCGATCCGGTGGCCGGTGCCTACGCCGTCGAGCGACTCACGTCCGATCTGGCAACGGCGGCCTGGGCCGAGTTCGGCCGGATCGAGGCGGCCGGCGGGGTCCGTGCCGCGATCGCCGACGGATCACTGGCCCGGCGCGTTGCCGAGACCGCCACTCGGCGCAGGGATCAGGTGGCGAGGCGACAGCGCCCGGTCACGGGGGTCTCGCAGTTCCCCAAGCTGCACGAGACCCTGCCCGAGCGCGCACCCCACCCGAACGGCACGTGGTTGGTCGACTCCTACGCCGCCGACTTCGAGGCGCTCCGGGACTTACCCGTCGCGCACGTCGGCCTCGTGACGATGGGTCCCCGAGACGAGCACCATGCTCGCGAGACCTTCGCCACGAACCTCTTCCAAGCCGGCGGCTTCGCGATCGGCGAGGCCGACCCCCCACAGGTCGTCTGCCTGGTCGGCACCGACGCGGCGTACGCCGAGTCCGGGGCCGAGGTCATCGCCGGCCTGCGGGCCGCCGGCGCCCGACATGTGGTGCTCATGGGGCGACCCGGTGACCTGGCTGTGGACGACTCGTTCGCCCTCGGTGACGACGCGGTGGCCTTCCTGCGCCGGACGAGGCAGGCGTCGCGATGACCATTCCCGAGTCCTTCGCGAACCTGCCGATCTCCGGGGGTTTCGAGACGCTCGCTTCGCTCGCTCCTCAACCACCGGGGGGGTGGCACTCCCCGGAGGGGATCGAGATCAAGTCGAGCTACGCGCCGGCGGACTTGGAGTCGGTCGACCACCTCGGCACCTGGCCCGGCTTCGCGCCCTACCTCCGCGGCCCCTATCCGACGATGTTCACCACCCAGCCGTGGACGATCCGTCAGTACGCCGGGTTCTCCACCGCCGAGGAGTCCAACGCCTTCTATCGAGCCAACCTGGCGGCCGGGCAGAAGGGGCTCAGCGTCGCCTTCGACCTCGCCACACACCGGGGCTACGACTCCGACCACCCGCGGGTGCGCGGTGACGTCGGGATGGCGGGTGTCGCGATCGACTCGATCCTCGACGCCCGGACCCTGTTCGACGGGATCCCACTGGACCAGATGAGCGTCTCGATGACGATGAACGGCGCCGTCCTACCGATCATGGCGCTCTACATCGTCGCCGCGGAGGAGCAGGGAGTCGCCCCCGAGCAGCTCACCGGGACCATCCAGAACGACATCCTCAAGGAGTTCATGGTCCGCAACACCTACATCTACCCCCCGAGCCCCAGCATGCGGATCGTGTCCGACATCTTCGCCTACACCGCCGCGCACATGCCCAAGTTCAACTCGATCTCCATCTCCGGGTATCACATCCAGGAGGCGGGAGCGACGGCCGACCTGGAGCTCGCCTACACACTGGCTGACGGCGTCGAATACCTCCGAGCCGGCGTGGCCGCCGGCCTCGATATCGATCGGTTCGCCCCCCGACTGAGCTTCTTCTTCGGCATCGGCATGAACTTCTTCATGGAGGTCGCCAAGCTTCGCGCCGCGCGGTTGCTCTGGACCCGTCTCGTGCAGGAGTTCGGCCCGACCAACCCGCGGAGCCTGAGCCTGCGCACGCACTGCCAGACCAGCGGCTGGTCACTCACCGCACAAGACGTCTACAACAACGTGCAGCGCACCTGCATCGAGGCGATGGCGGCGACCCAGGGGCTGACCCAGAGCCTGCACACCAACGCCCTCGACGAAGCCATCGCGCTGCCGAGCGAGTTCTCGGCCCGGATCGCCCGCAACACCCAACTCCTGCTCCAGCAGGAGAGCGGCACCACCGAGATCATCGACCCCTGGGGCGGGTCGTACTACGTCGAGCGGCTCACCCATGACCTGGCCGAACGCGCGTGGAGCCACATCCGCGAGGTCGAGGACGCCGGCGGGACTGTCT
>JAKFXV010000195.1 GCA_021731205.1 Nocardioides sp.
GCAGCGTTCCGATCGGTTGACCGTCGGGTCGGACCCGTTTGCCATCCGAGCCCAAGACGTAGCCGGCCTCGTCGAGCAGCTCGGCCGCCCGGCCCAGGTCGAACCGGAACGCGACGTCCTCGGGTGGCTCCCACCGGAAGTCGGGGTAGGACGGCGGCACGATGCTGTCGCCTTCGATCCCGGCTCCGTAGTAGACCTTCTCCTTGATCTCCTCGAGGTCCAACGCGAAGCCCAACGCGTAGCGGAACTTGGCGTCGCGCAGAGCCGGGTTGCCGTCGCCGATCGGCTCCCCGGTTTCGACGTCGATGGCGCCGGTGTTGAACGCGATCTCGTCGAAGCTCGGTGAGAGCCCGTTGATCGCGGTGATGCCGTCGCGGCCCTCCAACGCCTGCACCTGCAGCGCCGAGAGGTTCTCGACGAAGTCGACTTCGCCCGCGATCAGAGCCTGGATCATCGGGTCGTCGGCCTTGTAGACCCGGAAGACGACCTCGTCGATGTAGGGCTCGCCGCCCCAGTAGTCGGGGTTCTTCTCGAAGCGGTACAACGGCCCGCCGGCCTTGCCTTCGACGAGCCGGAAGGGCCCGGAGCCGACGACCGGCCCGTCCTCGGGTTCGGCAGCGTAGGTCTTGACGTCCTTCTGCGCGATCGACGACCAGATGTGCTCGGGCACGATCGGCATCGGCAGCAACGGCAGCACGGCGTTGGGCTTGTCCAGGCTCAACACTACGGTCGTGTCGTCCGGCGCCTCGGCACTGGCGACCCCGGTCAGGTACGACCCCCAGGTCGCGGCTTCCGGGCCACCGTCGAGAATCCGATCGAGGGTGTGGACCACATCGGCCGAGGTGAGTTGCTCCCCATCGGACCAGAGCACGTCGTCGCGAATCGTGAACGTCCAGGTGAGGCCGTCCTCGGAGGTGGTCCACTCCTCGGCAAGCCCGGGGATCGGCTGCATCGTCTCCATGTCGTAGTTGATCAGCCGGTCATAGCTCAGCGCCCACATCTCGAAGGACGGCGCCTCGATGCCGAGGAAGGGGTTGAACGAGTCGACCTCGTTTCGCAGGCCCACGGTGAACGTCGAAGGCTCCTCGGCGCTGGTCGCCTGGGAGGCCGTCGGCAGCGCCGCGATGACGGTCGCTGCGCCCAACATCAGTCCTGCGAGCAGGATTCGAGTCCGAGTACGTTGTCGATCGTGATGCAGCCGCCGACCGCGCCGCGACGGGCCTTCGTGCACGCCGAGCACGGGGTGCTCCGCCCGGACCCCTACTACTGGATGCATGATGCTTCCTCCCCGGAGTTCCTTGCCTACCTGGCGGCGGAACGCAACTACTACGACGCCTCGTGCGCCGATCGCGCCGATCTGACCTCCGACCTACAGGCGGAGATGCGTGCGCGACTGCCCGAGCAGGCTCGCACTGCGGCCTGGCGACGCTTGAGGTTTTCTTACTACACGCGGCACGTTGACGGAAGTGACTACGCCCAACTGGTACGCGAAAAACACCAGTTCGATACGAGTACGACAACGATTCCTGAATCCGGATCCGCTGTGGCCGACGGAAATCGTCGCTCAGGCGGGTCGAGCGCGGAAGCGGAGCTGCTGCTCGACGTCGGCACCCTGGGGGACGGTTCCGGGTACGTCGACCTCGGCATCACCTTGGTCAGTCCCGACGAGGATTGGCTGGCCTACTCCGTCGACGCGACCGGTGACGAGGTCTTCAGGCTGCGCCTGCGCAACCTCCGCACGGGGACGGACGAGGACCGCATCGAACGCAGCTATTACGGCGGGGCCTGGAGCGCGGATTCGGCGTACTTCTTCTACACCGTGCACGACGAGGCCTACCGGCCCTATGAAGTGCGTCGTCACCGGTTGGGCGACCCCGCGACCGCGGATGTCGCCGTCGTGACCGAGCCCGACGATCGCTTCGAGGTCAACCTGCGACTGACCCGCTCGGGCGAGGCCATCCTCATCTGGAGCGAATCCAACACGACGAGCGAGTGCTGGTGGCTCGACGCCCATGCCCCGCTGGGTGTCCCACACTCGGTCGGCGGCCGACGGCCCGGCGTGCGCTACCGGGTGGAGCATCAACGCGCCGCCGTGGGCCGGGCCGGTCCGGGGAGCCTGCTGATCGTGACCGACCACGAGGCGGTCGAAGGACGCTTGATGGGTGCGCCGGTTCCGGTGGACAAGGATCAGGATTCCTCGACCTGGCGCGAGCTCGTTGCGGAGAACCCGTCCGAGCGGCTGCTGCGCGTCGACGCGTTCGCCCACGCGTGCGTGTTGAGTCTGCGAACAGGCGGCACCACCGAACTGCGGATCCTTCCCCGTGACATCGGCGGCGGCGTGGAGCCGGTCGGCTTGCTGAGCGAGCTGGCGGGCGGGGAGCTCCGGCTGGCCCGCAGCACGTCGTACGACGCCGACGAGATCACCGTGCACGACGAGTCGTGGCTGCACCCGGCCGTCTGGTCGGCCGTGGACCTGCGGACGGGGGTTCGACGCGAGCTGCTGCGCCGGACCGCCCCCACGCACGACCCGGCTGCGTACCTCACCGAGCGTCGGGCGTTCCGGTCACCCGACGGCACGCCGGTGCCTGCGACGATCCTTCGCCATCGAGACACCCCGCTCGACGGCACCGCACCCGCCGTGGTCTACGGCTACGGCTCCTACGAGGCCGTCTTCGAACCCGAGTGGGACCCCGCTCTGCCGAGCCTGCTCGATCGAGGTGTGGTCTACGTCCACACCCACATCCGCGGCGGCGGGGAGGGTGGGCGTGGGTGGTATCTCGACGGCAAGCTCGATCGCAAGCAACACACCTTCGACGATCACATCGCCGTCGCCGACGGGCTCGCCGCCGCAGGCCTGGTGGACGGTCGCCGGATCGCCACCCGAGGGCTGAGTGCTGGCGGGCTGCTGCAGGGTGCGGTGTTCGGGCAGCGGCCCGACCGCTGGTGCGCCGTACTCGCCGAGGTGCCTTTCGTCGACGTGGTGACCACGATGTTCGACGCGGACACGCCCCTCACGGCCACGGAGTGGGAGGAGTGGGGGGATCCCCGGATCCGGGAGCACTTTGACTGGATGTCCGCCTACGACCCCATCCAGAACCTGCCACCGGCGGGCAGCCGACCCCCGCTCCTGGTCACCGGAGCCCTGCACGACCCACGCGTCATGGTTCGCGAACCCGCCAAGTGGGTAGCCGCCCTGCGGGCCACCGACCCAGAGTGGTCCACTAAATGCCTGTTCCGCGTCGAGACCGGCGCCGGAGCGCATGCGGGCCCCTCGGGTCGCTTCGGTCACGTGGACTACGAAGCCGAGATCTATGCATGGCTCCTCCCCCGCCTCAGACCGGTGACCCGTCACTGATGTGGCCACTTGGGCGGCGTGTCGACACTTCATTGACGGGTCGACCAGAGGGGGCGACGCCGATCAGGCGTTGAGGGCAGGTTGCACGGGGTTGCCGACGCCACCTGCGCAGGACGCTTCGGACTCGGGCGCCGTCGCCCCGTCGCCGTACTCCTGGAGGAAGGCGGCCAGGCCCGGGTCGTCGGCGCCGTCCAGCCGCAACTGGGCGCCCCAGACCGTCACGACGACGGGCGCGGGCAGCCCGGGGTACGGCGAGAGGATGCCGTCTGCGGGCAGCGCTGACTCCAGGGTCGCCACGTCCCCAGCGGGCAGGTCGGGTCGGTGCGCGATCCACACCGTCCCGTGTTCGAGGTTGTGAACCGCGATCTCGTTGCGCAGCGGCTGGTCGTAGCGCCCACACTCGAACCAGACCGGATAGTGGTTGCCGCCGACCGGCGGCGCCTGGGCGTAAGCCACGTCACCGTCGACATGGCGCGGTGGACCGAGGTCGAAGGTCTCGACCCCCGCCAGTGGATCAGCCGACCCAGCGAGCCCGGCCTCGCCGTCTCCGACCAGCACCGGGACGGCCAAGGCCAACCCGAGCACGAGTGCGGCCGCGAGCACGCTGATCAGCAGCGGGCCGGCTCGACGTGCGGGCTGGTCGATCATGCGGGTCAACCTAGCCGAGCGAGCGAGCCAGGACCGCCTGGGTCAAGAGGGCGAGCGCCGCAGCGGCGCACGTCGCCAACATCGCCAGTCGCAGTCGCTCGCGCGGGAGCCGATCGCGCACCCGGCTGCCCAGCCAGAACCCCACGAGGACCAGCGGTGCCAGCACCAGCGCCGCCAGCACCGGCGCGGTGGCCACCTGGTCGGCAACGGTCAGGCCCCCGAGGCTCATCAGCACCCCGACGAAGAAGAAGACCGACATCGTCGAGCGCATCTCACCCGCGTGGCGATGTTGAAGCAGCAACGCGATGGGTGGCCCGCCGACCGAGGTTGCCGTGCCCGAGGCCCCGGCCGCGACTCCTGCGACGGTCATCGTCAGCGGGGTGACGGGGACTGCGGTCGACCGCATCGAGACGATGACCCCTACCAAGACCATCACGGCGATAGCTACGGCCAGTTGCGCCTCGGTGAACCACACGACCAGATATACGCCGAGAACCGTCCCTGGGACCCGCGCCGGAATCAGCCAGGCAAGTGCGCGCCAATCGATGTGTCCCCACTCTCCTCGCAGCATCACCCCCGAGATGGCCAATGCGAGGAGCAACGGCAAGACCGGCACCCAGGACGGCTCCACGAAGGCCGTCACAGGAGCGACCAGCAGCCCTAGACCGAGGCCGACCACGGACTGCACGAGCGCACCCAGGAGTACGACGAGCGCGATCAGCGCGAGGGCCGCCCAGCTGATCTCGA
The DNA here is from genome assembly GCA_021731205.1 of Nocardioides sp. Classification (GTDB taxonomy): domain Bacteria; phylum Actinomycetota; class Actinomycetes; order Propionibacteriales; family Nocardioidaceae; genus Nocardioides. Next base: position 4,751 of record JAKFXV010000195.1, read on the forward strand.
GCTGGCTGATCCCTAACAGCGGGGTCAGCTCCGACGCAGGTTCCGCAAGACGTACTGCATGATCCCGCCGTTGCGGTAGTAGTTGGCCTCGCCGGGGGTGTCGATGCGAACCACGGCGTCGAACGCGGTCTCCCCCGCCAGCACGCGCACGGTCTTGGGTGTGACGCCATCGTTGAGAGCGACCACGCCGCTGATCGAGATGGTCTCCTCGCCCGTCAGCCCCAACGAGTCCGCCGTCTGGCCGGCGGGGTATTGCAAGGGCAGCACTCCCATGCCGATCAGGTTGGACCGGTGGATCCGCTCGTAGGACTCGGCGATGACGGCCTTGACGCCAAGCAGCGAGGTGCCCTTCGCGGCCCAGTCGCGGGAGGATCCCGAGCCGTACTCCTTGCCGGCCAGGACCACGAGGGGCACTCCGGCCTTCTGGTAGTTGGCGGAGGCGTCGTAGACGGTGCTGACCGGGCCCTCGGCGAGGGTGAAGTCGCGGGTGAAGCCGCCCTCGGTGCCGGGAGCAAGCTGGTTGCGCAGCCGGATGTTGGCAAACGTCCCGCGGATCATCACCTCGTGGTTGCCGCGCCGCGAGCCGTAGGAGTTGAAGTCACGCGGCTCTGTCCCGTGGTCGGCGAGGTACCGCCCGGCGGGCGAGTCCTTCTTGATCGCCCCCGCAGGGCTGATGTGGTCGGTGGTCACCGAGTCGCCGAGCTTGAGCAACACCCGGGCCCCGGCGATGTCGGTGACCGGCAGCGGTTCGTCCGGCATCTGGTCGAAGTACGGCGGCTTCCGGATGTAGGTCGAGTGCGGATCCCACTCGAAGGTCTTGCCTTCGGGGGTGGGCAGCGACTGCCAGGTCTCGTCCCCGGCAAAGACGTCGACGTAGCTGTCGCCGAACATGTCCGCGTTGATCGCCGCGGCGATGACCTCTTCCACCTCGGCGCTGGTCGGCCAGATGTCTCGCATGAACACGTCGTTGCCGGCTGCGTCTTGGCCCAGCGGATCGTTGAACAGGTCGACGGTCATCGAGCCGGCGAGGGCATAGGCGACCACCAGCGGCGGCGAGGCCAGATAGTTCATCTTGACGTCGGGATTGATCCGGCCTTCGAAGTTGCGGTTGCCCGACAGCACCGACACCACGGCCAGGTCATGGGCCTGCACGGCCGCGGAGACCTCCGGAATGATCGGGCCGGAGTTGCCGATGCAGGTCGTGCATCCGTAGCCGACGAGATTGAAGCCCAACTTGTCGAGGTACGGCGTGAGGCCGGCGCGCTCGTAGTACTCCGAGACGACCTTCGAGCCAGGCGCCAGGGTCGTCTTGACCCACGGCTTGCGCTCCAGTCCACGCTCGACGGCCTTCTTGGCCAACAGGCCGGCGGCGATCATCACCGAGGGGTTGGAGGTGTTGGTGCACGAGGTGATCGCGGCGATCGTCACCGCCCCGTTGCGCAGAGTGAACGATGAGCCGTCCCCGAGGGTCACCGGGATGGCCGCGTCGGGGTTGCCGGTGTAGCCGGGCAGCTCCTCTGCGAACGCGGTGGCCGCCGCGGACAGCGGCACCCGGTCCTGGGGCCGCTTCGGGCCGGCCAGGCTGGGCACCACGGTGCCGAGGTCCAGTTCGAGCCGTTCGGAGAACCGCGGCTCGACGTACCCGGCAGCACTCGGGTCGTGCCACAGCCCCTGCTGCTTGGCGTACGCCTCCACGAGCGCCAGCTGCTGCTCGTCGCGCCCGGTGAGACGGAGGTACTTGATGGTCTCCTCGTCGATGCCGAACACCGCGATCGTCGAGCCGAACTCGGGGCTCATGTTGCCGATGGTTGCGCGGTTGGCCAGCGGGAGCGCCGAGACCCCGGGGCCGTGGAACTCCACGAACTTGCCGACGACCCCGTGCTTGCGCAGCATCTCGGTGATCGTGAGCACCAGGTCGGTGGCGGTCGCACCCTCGGGCAGGTCGCCGTTGAGCTTGAAGCCGACAACGCGGGGAATCAACATCGACACGGGCTGACCGAGCATCGCCGCTTCCGCCTCGATCCCGCCCACACCCCAGCCGACCACGCCGATCCCGTTGACCATGGTGGTGTGCGAGTCGGTGCCGACACAGGTGTCGGGGTAGGCCAGCAGGCCGCCGTCCTCCTCGCGGGTGAACACGACCCGGGCCAGGTGCTCGATGTTGACCTGGTGGACGATGCCGGTGCCGGGCGGCACGACCTTGAAGTCGTCGAAGGCACCCTGGCCCCAGCGCAGGAACTGGTAGCGCTCGCGATTGCGCTCGTACTCGATCTCGACGTTGCGCTCGAACGCGCCGGCGCGGCCGAAGACGTCGGCGATGACGGAGTGGTCGATGACCATCTCCGCCGGGGCCAGCGGGTTGATCTTGGCCGGGTCGCCGCCGAGCTCGGCCATCGCCTCGCGCATCGTGGCGAGGTCGACCACGCACGGCACACCCGTGAAGTCCTGCATGATCACGCGCGCCGGGGTGAACTGGATCTCCTTGTCCGGCTCGGCGGTCTCGTCCCAACCGGCCAGCGCACGGATGTCGGCCGCGGTGATATTGGCGCCGTCCTCGGTGCGCAGCAGGTTCTCCAACAGCACCTTCAGCGAGAACGGCAGCGACGCGACGTCGAGGCCGTCGCCCGTCACCGCGTCCAGGCGATACAGCTGGTACGCCGTCCCGTTCACATCCAGAGTGCTGAGGGCGTTGAAGCTGTTCTCGCTGGCCATCGGGCGGTCTCCCTTACTCAAAGTCTCTTGATATCAAGATACCTGGTTGCCGTTCGTGTCGTCCAACCATCCCACTCCCGCGGACTACCGGCGTTCGAGGAGGGCCACGCACTCCACATGGTGGGTCATCGGGAAGTCGCCCATGGTTCTGAGCGTGACTGCGATCCCTTGCGACCGGCTGTACCCAACGGGCGAAGCTGCCCTCTGACCTGCAGCGATGCCGCCTGAAAGGTCTGAGGGCGCCGGCACGCCGCTGAGGGCGTTTGCCAATCAAAGCGAGCCCATTCCGAGCCCTCGCGTAAGCGGGCACCGACGGTCGCAACGGGCCGCAGCTTCAGATCTCGCCACGGGCGCGGGCCTCGAGGTACCGGTCCATCACCGCCGACGAGATTCGCCACGGTCAGAAATCTTGATGTTGTTCAGCGACGCCCACCGACGCACGTCGGCCGGTGTCGGCGACGCGGGCGCGAGCGGCGGTGCCGCTTTGAGACCTCGTACGGCGAGGTCGCCGACCATGTCCTCGGACAGTCCAACCCGCGCGGCCGCCAGGAACCGATAGATCCACTCCATGGCAAGTTTGCGGGTCTCACAGAAGACGATCGGCACGGTCGGGAACCGGATCTGGCACTCGGCAATCCCGTCGGCCACGACGCTGGGCCGAACGTGGTCGAGCGCGCTCACGGCACGGCGGCAGTCCAGCGACCCGCGCGGCTTCCTTGCCTACTCCGACCTGGGGGTCGAACGGATCCTCGCCCTCGACGGCAACGTCGGTGAGGTCGAGCGCCTGATCGACGACTGGCTGGCGGACCTCATGTCCTACGACGACGGTCACGGCACCGACCTCGTACCCACGCTCGCGACGTACCTCGATCTCGGCGGCAGGTACGACGACACGGCACGTGCGCTCTCGGTCCACCGCAACACGCTGCGCTACCGGTTCGGCCGCATCACCGAGATCTCGGGCCGCGACCTCGCCGACGTCGACACGAAGCTCAACCTGCACCTGGCACTCCGCGCCTGGCGGCTCCGCCGCGCCCCAGGCGCTGAACGCCTCGTCAGACCTTCTGTCGCTTCCCTGCCCGGACGTCCGTGTCGAGCCGGCCACGCGTCTCGGGGCTCAACAGCACGGCTGCGATGAACACCGCCGCCGCGCCGATGATGAACGCCACCAGCCGGCCCGGGATGTCGGAGACGGTCGGGCTCAGCAGGTTGACGAACGTGGGCAGCAGGCCACCGAGCATGAAGCCGGTGTTCCACGAGACGGCCGTGCCACGGGAGCGGATCGCGGTCGGGTAGCGCTCGTTGAGGAAGATCATCACCGGCGAGTAGGCCGCGTTGGCCAGGAAGGCGAGCAGGCACGCTGCGAGCATGATCCGCGTCGTGCTGCCCGGCTCGCTGCGGGAGATGACGAGCGTGAGGATCGGCAGGGCGACGATGTTGACCGCGCCCAGCGTCAGCATGGTCCGCCGGCGGCCGTACCGCTGGCTGGCCTCTCCTGCGATGACCGATGCGATCACGACGACCAGGCTGCTCACGAGCAGCACCCCGCCGCGCGGACCGGACGGCATCCCCACGACGGAGTCGAGCATCGTGGGCAGGAAGCCGGACGTCAGGTAATACATCGCGCCTCCGCCCGCCGCGACCGCAATGTTGAGGAGCGTGATGCTGCGGTACTCGCCCTTGACCAGGTCGAGGAACCGCATCCGCGGGGCCGGTGGACCGGACTTCGCGGCCTCCTGGGCCTGGAGCCACATCGGTGACTCCTCGACCTTGCGCAGCACGAAGAGGCTGAGCAGGCCGCCCATCAGGCCGCTGAAGAACATCACCCGCCAGCCGAACTCGTTGAACGAGTCACCGGGGTAGAAGTGGCTCACCACGATGAACGTGATGCTTGCCATCGCCGCACCCAGCCCGGCACCGCCGGCACCGATCAGACCGCTCATCAGGCCCCGCCAGCGCGGAGGGACGCTCTCGGTGCCCAGGGTGTGCGTGGTGGCGGTGACGCCGCCGACGAACAGGCCCTGGATGACGCGCAGGACCAGGAAGGTGATCGGGGCCATGACGCCGATGGAGGCGTATGTCGGCACGAGACCCATGGACGCCGTCGACAGGCCGACACCGGCCATCACCGTGACCATGATGGTCTTGCGGCCCTTGCGGTCGGCGAGCTCGCCGAAGAAGGCCGCGCCGGCGGGTCGCATCACGATGCTGACGGCGAACGACGCGAAGACCAGCGCCAGGCTGAGCGTCTCCGACTCGGCCGGGAAGATCTGGTGTCCGACCGCCTTCGCCACGTAGAGCAGCAGGAACAGGTCGAACAGGTCGAAGGCCCAGCCCGCCACGGAGGCGAAGGCGGCGGGCAGCGCGGACTTGCTCGGCGGTGCGCCGGCAGCGGGGTCAGGTGTGGGCTGGGACATGGGTCACCGTTCGTCTCTGGGGGTGGTACGACGCCCGTCGCGTCGTGTGTGGTCCCGGCTGCGTTGCCGGAGGTTCCTGTAGCGGGTCCGCGCCCTGTCGGACAGCGCGCCGAAGAGGATCGCCATGGCGCCGGGCGGCTTGGCGCCCACATCGGGCTCGGCGCCGGCCGCGGCCCGGTCCATGCCCCGGGCGAAGTCCTCGAACATGCGGCGACTGACGTCGCCGGCGAGGGAGCGCCCGAAGCTCGCGATCCGCCCGGTGAGGAACACCCTGGCCTCGGCGTGCAGCGAGACGCCCGTGCCTGACGGGGTGGCCGTCATCACGATCTCCGCCTGGGCGCCGCCGCCACCGGTGTCCTTGCCCTGGGCCTTCAGGGTGAGGCGGTCGTCACGCTGCTCGAGCACGTGCGCGATGCCGTCGAAGGACAGCCGGACGGGGCCGAGCGCGATCCGGGCCCGGCCGCGGTACCAGTCGTCCCCGAGCTCGTCGGTCAGTTCCGCGCCGGGCAGGCAGCGGGCGAGCAGCCGGATGTCGTTGAAGACCCCAGCAACCTCGTCCGGCGTCGACTCGAGCTGGCTGGTGACATCGACGACGATGGTGGGCTCGCCGGTGGGCAGGGCGATCTCGTCGGGGTGGTCCCCGAGCACGGCGACCTCGGCGACCTCCGCGGCCGCGGCGGCGCCCGCACCGGTCGGCGTACGCCCGACCAGGGTGCGCTGGGCACAGTTGCCCGGCCCGGGCAGCCCGGCGCGGTGGGCGTTCGCCACCTCGTCGACGGCGTCGATGATGTTGCGGTAGCCCGTGCACCGGCACAGGACCCCGGACAGCTCCTCGGGCAGGTCGTCGGTCGCGACGTCGGGCTCGTGGGTGAGCAGGTCGTAGGAGCTCATCAGGAAGCCGGGCGTGCAGAACCCGCACTGGAGTGCGTGGTGCTTGCTGAACGACTCCTGAAGCGGGTGCAGGTCGTCCTGGCGACCGAGGCCCTCCACCGTGACGATCTCGGCGCCGTCGAGCTGGACGGCGAACAGGAGGCAGGCGCGGGAGGCCTGGCCGTCCACGAGGATGGTGCACATCCCGCAGATCCCGTGCTCGCACCCGACGTGGGTGCCGGTCAGTCCGAGGTGGTCCCGGAGCGCGTCCGACAACGTGACCCGGGCGGGGAGCGACATGGTGACCTCGCTGCCGTTGACGGTCATGGTGACGTCGACGGTCTCGTCGGCCTCGGTGCGGGCGTAGGCGTTCGGGAGGCTCACGAGGACTCCCCCTCTCGAGTGGGTCGGACGGATTTCAGGTAGGCCCGCGCGACCTGGCGCGAGACCAGGCCGGCCATCAGCTGGCGGCGGTACGCCGCACTCGCGTGCGCGTCGCCACCCGTGTCGACCACGTCATCGGCGATGCCGGCGGCGTGGTCCCCCAGCGCCCGGCCCAGGCCGGCCTCGTCGGGTTCGGGGCCGGTGGCGTCGAGTGCTGCGCGGAGCTGCTGGGAGACGTCGCGGGTGACCGGGTGGTCGGAGATGCCGAAGCAGCTGATCCGGGCGTCGGGCCCCGCGGTGGTGGTGCGCACGCGGACCGCGACGCCCGCGAGGGCGAAGTCGCCGTGCCGGCGGGCGAACTCGCCGAACCCGAAGCCCTCGCCGTCCTCGGCCACCGGGAACAAGACCTCGGTCAGGAGCTCCTCGGGCAGGACCGCGGTGCTCATCGCACCGGTGAAGAACTCGCTCGCCGGGATCTCCCGCGTGCCCCCGGTGCCGGCGACGACCATGGTGGCGTCGAGGCAGGAGGCGACCGCGGGCAGCTCGGCCGACGGGTCTGCGTGCGCGATGCTGCCGCAGACGGTGCCTCGGCTGCGGATCTCCCGGTGGCCGACCCATGGCAGTGCGAGCCGCAGCAGGGGCACGGCCGCCGCCGCGTCGTCGTACTGCACCTGTCGCTGGCGCACCGTCGCCCCCACCCGGAGGTGGCCGTTGCTGCGCGACAACCGGTTGAGCTCGGGGACCGCGTTGATGTCGACGAGCGTGGACGGGCGCCCCAGTCGCATCGCCAGCACCGGCACGAGCGACTGGCCACCGGCCAGCACCTTGGCTCCGTCCCGGCCGAGCTCGGCCAGGGCGTCCTCGGTCGTGCCGGGGCGGACGTAGGCGAACGGGGCAGGCTTCACGGCTGGTTCACCGACCCTGGAACTTCGGCGCGCGCTTCTCTTCGAACGCGGCGACACCCTCGGCGAAGTCGTGGCTCGCACGCAGCATCGAGTAGGCCTTCCGCTCCAGCTCGATGCCCGTGTAGAGCGGGCCGTCGATGCCCCGGTCGAGGACCTCCTTGGCGGTCCGCAGCGCCATCGGCGAGTAGCCCAGCAGCGTGGCGACGACCTCGTCGGTCCGCTTCTCGAGCTCATCGGCATCGGCGCAGTTGTGCGAGGTGAGACCCCAGTCGAGAGCCTGCTGTCCGGTGATCCGCTCGCCGGTGAGGATATGGTACTTCGCTCGCGACAGGCCGATCAGGCGCGCCAGTCGCTGCGTGCCGCCGCTGCCGGGGATCATGCCGAGCTTCATCTCGGGCAGGGCGAACCGCGACCGGTCGGTCGCGATCCGGATGTCGCAGGCCAGCGCCAGCTCGAGGCCGACGCCGAAGCAGTAGCCGTCGATCGCGGCGACCACGGGCTTGGGGCTGCGGGCGGCCGCGGTCACGTTGTGGCCGAGGTCGGTCAGGTCGACCGGGTCGACCTCCATGAAGCCGGCGATGTCGCCGCCGGAGGTGAAGTGCTCGCCCTCGGCCCGGACCACGACGACCTGCACGTCCCGGTCGGAGTCGATCTCGGCGAAGCGGTCGGCCATGACCTGGCGGGTCTCCCAGGTGATGACGTTGTAGCGGCCGTGCGACAGCGTCAGGTTGGCGACCCTGCCGTCGTGGCTGCGGTCGAGCCGGATCTCGCCTCCGGTGAGTGGCATGTCAGGTTCCTTTCGTCTGGTGGAGCAGTTGGTGAAGGACGTTTCCGTGCAGGGGCAGCGAGCTGATCGCGATGCCCTCGGGGGCCAGCGCGTCGGCGACGGCGTTGGCGATCGCGACCGGCAGGCTCATCGAGCTGCCCTCGCCGGAGCCCTTCGCGCCGAGTCGGGTGAGCGGCGAGGGCGTGACCACGTGGTCGCTGATGAGCGGGAAGCACGACTCCGCCGAGGTGGGGCACAGGTAGTCCATGAAGGTGCCCGCGGTCGGCTGGCCCGCGTCGGAGTAGGTCATCTCCTCGTACAGCGCACCGCCGAGGGCCTGCGCCAGGGCGCCGTGGATCTGGCCGTCGAGCAGTGTCTGGTTCAGGATCGTGCCGGCGTCGTGCACGCTCGAGACGTTCTCGACCGAGACCCGCATCGTCTCCGGGTCGATGCGGACCACCACCACCTCGGCCACGAACCCGTAGCAGAGGCTGGAGTTGATCTGGTCCGTCCGCGAGGCCGCCTTCGACTGCGGCGGGGTGAAGGCCGCCTCCTCGTAGAGGCGCGCCGAGACACCCTCGGGCAGCGAGCCCGGGTCCCAGTGCACCAGCCCGGCGGCGTGCCTGAACTCGACCGACCGGTCCGGGTCCTCGATCACGCGCACGTGGCCGTCGGCCAGCTCCAGTGAGTCGGGGTCGGCCTCGAGCAGCACGCCTGCCGCGATCTTGATGGTGGCTGCGATGCCGTCGGCTGCCTCGAGCAGAGCACTGGTCAACAACGGCGCGAACCGGGAGGAGTAGCTGCCGGAGCTGATCGTCCACGGCGTGCTGGCGGTGTCCATCTCGACGCGCGGCCGGACCTGCTCGACGGGGAGGCCGAGGTGCTGGGCGACGATGTCGCGGGCCACTGTGGCGTGGCCCTGCCCCTGCGGGACCGTGCCGAGCAGCACCGAGACCACTCCCTGCAGGTCGACGCTGATCCGGACGTGCTCGGTCGAGCCCGACTTGCCTCGCTTCGCCGTCCGGTCCTGCACCGGCGTCGCCAGGCCGACGTAGCCGATGTTGGTGGCGGACGGATCGACGATCGTGGCCATGCCGATGCCCATCCACTCCCCGTTCTCGCGGGCGACGGCCTGCTCCTTGCGCAGCCGGTCGTAGTCCACGTTCTCGAGGGCCAGCTCGAAGGCACGGTGGTAGTCACCGCTGTCGTAGATCCCTCCGCTGGGCGTGGCGTGCGGGAACTGGTCCGCCTGGAGCAGGTTGCGGCGGCGTACGTCGGCCGGGTCGAGCCCGAGCTCGGCCGCGATGTCGTCGATCAGCCGCTCGAGACCGAAGTAGAGCTGCTGACCGCCGAACCCCCGGTTGAGCCCGGTCGGCGCCTTGTTGGTGACGACCGCGCGGGCCCGGATCTCGACCTCGTCGATGCGGTAGGCGCCGGTGATGTTGCCGAAGCAGCGGTAGAGCGTGCTGGGCTCGGGAGGACGAAGGTAGGCACCCACGTTGTCCACCAGGTCGACGCGCAGGGCGCTGACGACACCGTCGGCGTCGACCGCGGCCGAGAACGTCATCAGCCGGTCGGAGCCCGACGAGCTGGCCTGCAGGTGCTCGAGCCGGTCCTCGGTCCAGCGCACCGGCCGGCCTGCGTGCTTGCTGGCGAGTGCCATCAGCGCGATGTAGGGGTACACGGCCGACTTGATGCCGAAGCTCCCCCCGATGTCGGCCGGGACGATGAGCCGCAGCGACGAGGTCGGGATGCCGAGGCAGCCGGCCACGACCGGGGCCATCGAGAACGGTCCGTGGAAGTTCGACCAGGCGGTGATCTCGGGCCCGTCGGCGCGGTCCTGCCAGTCGGCGACGACGGAGTAGCACTCCATGGGCATGGAGGAGTACCGCGGGAACGAGTAGCGGCCCGTCACGGTGTGGGGCGCCCGGTCGAAGGCCGCGTCGACCTCGCCGAACGTGAAGGTGCGATCGGTGGCGACGTTGCTGTCGGCCTGGTCGTGCAGCCGGGGTGCGTCGTCCTCGAGCGCCTGGTCCGTCCGGACGACGGCGGGCAGCACCTCGTACTCGATCTCGACGAGCTCCGCGGCGTCCTCGGCGGAGTAGCGGTCCGCGGCCACGACCACCACCACGGGCTCGCCCACGAACCGGGTCTTGTCGGTCGCGGTCGGGTAGTAGGGGGTCGGCGCCTTCACCGACAGCGGGAACGGCCGCAGGGTGGCCAGGACCTCGTCCGGACCGATGACGGCGGCCACGCCCGGGTGCCTGCGCGCGGCGTCGAGGTGCACTGC
>JAKFXV010000124.1 GCA_021731205.1 Nocardioides sp.
ACAGACCTCAACGTCACCGCCGGAACGATGGAGGAGATGTACCGTCGCGCGGAGTTCGCCAAGGAACTCGGCAGCGTCATCGTGATGATCGACCTCACCATCGGCTACACCGCGATGCAGTCGATGGCGCACTGGGCTCGGGCGAACAGCATGCTGTTGCATCTCCACCGCGCCGGCCACTCGACGTACACGCGCCAGAAGACCCACGGTGTCAGCTTCCGCGTCATCTCCCAGTGGTGCCGCCTCATCGGTGTCGATCACGTCCATGCCGGCACGGTCGTCGGCAAACTCGAGGGCGATCCGGCAACGACGCGCGGCTTCTACGACACCCTTCGTGACGACAAGGTCCCGACCAACCCGGCGAACGGCATCTTCTTCGATCAGGACTGGGCATCGATGCCCGGCGTGATGCCGGTGGCATCGGGCGGCATCCACGCCGGCCAGATGCACCAGTTGCTCAACCTGTTCGGCGATGACGTCATCTTGCAGTTCGGTGGCGGCACCATCGGCCACCCGTTGGGAATCGCCGCCGGTGCGGAGGCCAACCGCGTCGCCCTTGAGGCGGTGGTCAAGGCTCGCAACGAGGGCCGAGACCTGCTGCGCGAAGGACCCGACGTACTCCGAGTGGCTGCCCAGACCTGCCGTCCGCTCGAGGTCGCCCTGGCCACGTGGGGTGACGTCACCTTCGACTACACCTCCACCGACGCCCCCGACGCCGTCCCCACCCCTTCCTACTAACGCATCGGAGGTTGAGGGCGAGCGAAGCGAGCGTCCCGAAACCCCGCAACCAAAGGAGCCACGATGAAACTGCGCCACGGAACCTTCTCCTACCTGCCTGACCTCACCGACGACGAGATCGCGGCCCAGGTGCGCTACGCACTGGACCATGACTGGCCGGTCTCGATCGAGTTCACCGACGACCCACACCCGCGCAACGTCTACTGGGAGATGTGGGGTCTGCCGATGTTCGACCTCACCGAGCCCGACGGCGTGCTCACCGCGATCAACGAGTGCCGCGCAACCTTCCCCAACCGCTACATCCGAGTGCTGGCCTACGACGCCAGCTTGGGTCGGCAGACCACGGCAATGTCGTTCCTGGTGCACTCGCCCGCGGAGGAGCCGGGATTCCTGCTGACCCGCGTCGAGGGTGAGAACCGGACCCAGCGGTACGCCGTCCAGTCCTACGCTACGGCGCAACCGCCCGGAGCGCGATACCCGTGACCACCGTCGAAGAACCCGCAACCGAACAACTGGTCCTGGCAGACGATGCCGAACTGGACCTCTCCCATGACGAGGCGGCCGCCCGGGTCGAGCAGACCCTGGCGCTGTTGGACGCCGAACTCGTCGGCCTCGGGCCGGTGAAGCGCCGCGTGCGTGAGATCGCCTCGTTGCTGTTGGTCGATCGCGCGCGCCGTCAGTTCGGTCTGGCCTCGTCACGCCCGACGCTGCACATGAGCTTCGCCGGAGGCCCGGGCACCGGCAAGACCACGGTGGCCCTGCGTATGGCAGAGATCCTCCACGCTTTGGGCTACATCCGGACGCCGAGGGTGCACACCGTGACCCGGGACGATCTCGTCGGTCAGTTCATCGGTCACACAGCGCCGAAGACCAAGGAGGCGATCGCGCGGGCCGCTGGCGGGGTGCTGTTCATCGACGAGGCCTACTACCTGTTCCGACCCGAGAACGAGCGTGACTACGGCCAGGAGGTCATCGAGATCCTGCTGACCGAGATGGAGAACGAACGCGGCAGTCTGGTGGTGGTGTTCGCCGGTTATCCCGATCGGATGGAGAAGTTCTTCTCGGCCAATCCTGGCTTGTCATCGCGGGTGCCACATCACGTGGGCTTCGAGGACTACACGCACGGCGAGCTCGTGGAGATCGCCGACCTGATGGTGGCTGCGGAGAACTTCAGATTCGACGACGAGGCCCGCGTGGCGTTCTCGGCGTACCTCACCAAGCGCATGGAGCGGCCGCAGTTCTCCAACGCACGAAGCGTACGCAACGCCGTGGAACGCGCACGGCTGCGTCAGGCCCGGCGACTGGTGGAGCTGCATCGACCGCTCAATCGCGACGATCTGATCACCCTCACCGCGGAGGACATCTACGGCTCGAGCCTGTTCTCGTCCGATCCGGACCCGGAACCGCCGATCGAGTGACCGCGCAGAGAAGCCGTTCGCGACCAACGCCGAGGAGGCGGCGGCCGTGGCCGAGGTCGCCAGAACCAGTCCCGGGATCGTGATGGAGGCCTATCACTACACGCTCCATCCGGTGATGAAGCGGGTCCTGGAAGTGGTCGAATCGGGTGAGATCGGGACCCTGATCCATGTCGAATCGACCATGAGTATCCCGGCACCGGCTCCGGGAAATCCGCGGTGGTCCTTCGACCTCGCCGGCGGAGCTCAGATGGACCTGGGGTGCTACAGCTTGCACGCGATGCGACTACTCGGCGGCTTCGCCGAGGGCGCACCTGTCGTGGCCTCCGCGAATGCTCGGGAGCGCGAGGGCCAGCAGCACGTCGACGAGTGGATGCACACCGTGCTGGCCTATCCCAGCGGCGCGACCGGGCACGCGATCGCCGACATGGGACCGCTCAGGTGCCGCGATCGCGGAGTCCGAGGTGGAGATGTCGCTGACCGTGATCGGCACCGCCGGTCGGGTTCAAGCGCACAACTTCGTGCTGCCTCAGTTGGACGACCGCGTCACCATCACGACACCCCAGGCAGTCCGCACCGAAGACCTCGGCACCCGCCCGACGTACGACTATCAACTCGACGTCTTCGCCTCGGCGATCGCGAACGGGACAAACCCGCCTCTCCACCTCGACGACGCCATCTCGACGATGAAACTCATCGACGCGAAGTACCTCGCCGCTGGCTTCCCCGTGAGACCCAGCAATACCGACCCGTCGCGAAATGACACAAACTTGCGCTGACCTCGCGTGAATTTGCGACGGGTCAGCGGGTGGGGATTGGGAGGTCCAGGAGGCCGGGGTCAAAGCGGGCCCTGACCTGGGCTGACGCTGCGGCCGCGTCGACGATCATGGCCGCGTCCGACACCTGGCCGGACTTGATCTCGACGGCTCCGCTGTCCGGGGACTCGCGGTGCGCCATGATCCAGTCGAAGAGCAGCCAATCGACGGCGCCGGAGGCCGTCATCGGCTCCACGTCATCAGCAATGACGGCCGCGCTGACCGAGTGCAACGCCTCACGATGCTCGGTCAGCGAAGCGTCCTTGTTCACGCCGGAGCTGTCGAACAGCAGCATGCTCAGCGTTGCCGGAAGACGCTGGCCGTTGTCGGTCACGACCAGCCACCGAGCGCCTCGCCACCTCGTCGATTCGTCGACCCAGTGCAGCCCGGCCTTGCCGCCGACCACGCCCGGTCCCGGATGGTCGAGTACGCCGTCGTACGGCGCCGGACCCATCATCCCGATCGATTGCCGGGTGCGGATGCTCATCAGGGCCGCCGTGCCGACGATCTGACCGGCTCGCACGTTGTCCGGCAGGCCGGTGAGGATCTGGGCCTCGGCGTACTCCGCGCTCAGCCGGTCGATGGCGCGGTAGGCATCGGTCAGTTGATCGCGCTCCTCGGGACGTGGGCGCCGCCCGCCGCCCAGGATTTCTCCGAAGAGTCCGGCCACTTCAATGAGTACGTCGTCCAGCGCTTCGAGGTGGGTCGGCAACCAGCGATCGGCCTCAGCGTCCGGTAGGGATACGACTTCGGCCAGCCGCATCGGGCGACCGTCCGGTGACAGCCAATGGAAGCCGATCCGATCATCGGTGGCGTGGATGCGCGGAAGCATCAGGCGGACCGCACCGGCTCGCGGCTCGTGCTCAGCCATTCGTGCCACTCAGCGAGCCCGTCACCAGTCCGGGCACTCACCTCGATCAGCGGTGCATCGGGGTTGATCTGCGCCATGTTGCGCCGGAACAACTCGAGGTCGAAGTCGAGGTGTGGCAACAGGTCCATCTTGTTCACCAACACCACGGAGACGGAGCGGAACATCACGGGGTACTTCAGCGGCTTCTCCTCGCCCTCGGTGATCGCGTAGACCATCACCGAGTCGTGGGCGCCGACGTCGAATTCGGCCGGGCACACAAGGTTGCCGACGTTCTCGACCAGCAGGAGATCGAGCGAGGCAAGGTCGAGTGTGGTCAACGCCTTGGCGACCATCGGCGCATCGAGATGACATTCGCCGCCGAAGCCGTCGCCGGTGTTGAGCAGCGCAACCTGTGCGCCGAATCCGGCCAGCCGATCCGCGTCGATAGACGTCTCGATGTCACCCTCGACTACGCCGGCCCGAACTCCCGAGTCCCTGAGGTGGGCGAGTGTGTGGACCAACAGCGTCGTCTTGCCAGCGCCGGGGGATGACATCAGGTTCACGGATCTGACTCCGTGCGCGTCGAAGGCGGCCCGGTTGGCTTCGGCGGCCACGTCGTTCTCGCCGAAGATCCGCTCCAGAACGCTGATGCGTTCGGGACCCGTTTCGTAGGCCGAGTGGTCGCCGTGCTCTTGGTCGTGCGCATGCACGTCGTCATGTTCGTGCTCGTGCTCGTGCTCAGTGCCGTCGTCGTGGCGGTGGAACCGGAGAACACTGCCCCGGACGAGAACCCGGCCCCGGCCGGGACGTTCCAGACCGGGCGGACCAACGACACCAGCGGCAAGTACCTCACCTACCGGTACGAACTGGAGGGCGACGGCCCGCCGGGACAGCAGGAACTGCGGATCCCGGGCGCAAAGATGGATGCTCAGTTCTCCAACCTGGAACTCCTGCCTGGTGACGGCATCATCGGCGGCGACGTGCTCGAGTTCGACGTCACCATGACGAACACCTCGACCGACCCCGATGTCGTGCTCAGCGCGTTCGCCTTCCAGTCCAAGAACAGCGAGTCGCCGGCGTTGGCCAGCCGACTGGGCGACAAGTTGTTCTACGGCCAGCTCACCGTCGCCGACCCGGCGCATGCGGCGGGCCCGATGGCAAGTGTGAAGAAGAACGGCACGTCCCAGGGCCTGTTGCCGGGCAAGTGGAAGGGCATCTGCATCAACAGCAGCACCGACTTCATCCCGGAGTTCAACTCCGGCCTGGAGGAGGAGTCGCTGGAGTGCGGCGGCAACCGGTCCGACGAGAACGCCGACGGCGAGCCCGAGTTGCAGACCGGCGGCGACATGCTCGGCCTGCGGCCGGGTGAGTCCCAGACCGTCCGGCTGCGCCTGGACAGCGGCACCACCGACGGTGCGCTGCACGTGGTGGAGCCGGGGACGCTGCAGGGACGGGTCGTCGCGGACACGGTCATCGGACCCAACGGGGTCGAGTACCTGGTGCCCGAGATCGACAACACGGGGGTGACCAACCCCAACGTGGTGGGCATGCCCGACTTCGGCGACAACAAGGTGCTGAGGGACGCGAACGGGGACTTCAACCCGACGTTCGCTCCGTCAGCCGACGATTTCCGCTTCGACAACCAGATCCATCTCACGTTGCCGCGGAGGAACTTCGCCTTCACCGACCTGATCGGACGCAACCACAGCTGTGCGACCTACGGTCTCACCCTGGGTGCGTGCAGCGGTGGCGGTAGCCCTGAGATCAACTTCCTGGACGATGGTGACCTGGTCCCGGGCGTCGAGAACTTCGCTGCCTTGCTCCGCGGCTTCGGCGAGTTCTACGACGCCGATGGTGACTTGGTGCCCGATGAGAACCCCGAGTACCCGAGCACGGGCGAAACCCGGCCGAGTTTCCCGTACAACGTTGCCGGCGCGAACGTCTGCGAGAACTGTGGTGGGGAGCAGTATGTCCCGATCGCGGAGTTCTTCGTGGACAACGGGGACGGCTCGCTGACGCAGTCGGTGGTGGCCGGTGAGTACGGCGACCCGGCGACGGATCCGTACTTGGCCACGGTCGACGCCGCCGCGTCCGAGACGGTCAAGGAGGAGATCATCCCCGAGGCCGACCCGGGCGGTCCCTGCGACCCGGTTGAGGACCCGAACTCGCGCCGTCCGTCCTGCCTGCAGCTGCGGACCAGTGCGACCGGGCACTTCTACGACCTGGACGTGGCTCTGGGCGCCGGCATCAACGGTGGCGACGCGGTCGAGTTCACCGTCGACGTCCAGAACACCTCGACGAACCCCGAGGCGTACCTGACGGCGTTCAACTACCAGACCAAGAAGCGCGGACTGGCGGACATCGGTGTCCTGGACGGCTTCACGCAGGACCGGCGCGACATCCGAGTCGACAGCACGCTGCCCCTGTGCACGAGCCTGTCCGACGAGGCTTGCTGGAACGAGACCCTCGGGGTCGGCCACTTCCCGAACGTGATCGGCAACGGCCTGTTGTTCGGGCAGATGGTGTGGACCGACGACGACGCCGGCCGCGAGGCCCCGGTGGACTCCGACCAGGTCTACGTCGACCCGGTGGACGGCATCGATCCGACGCCGTTCAAGCTGGAGTCGGTGAAGAAGAACGGGCCCTTCACGCCCATTCTCAAGGGCAACGTGAACTTCATCTGCCTCAAGAGCGGGCTGTTCGATGTCGATCCGGACGCCGACGCCGGCTGTGCCGGCGAGCCGGCGATCCTCATCGACGAGGACGGCGAGCCGGTTCCGACCAACATCACCCAGCGCCTGGGACTGGCACCGACGGAGACCCAGTCGGTTCGGATGCGGATGGAGTGGGGCGACTTCCGAGGCGCCATGCTCGAGGTGCTCGCAGGCACGCTCACCGACGCAAACGTCAACGCGGCCTACGGCCCCAGCGGCACGGACACCCAGGGGCTGGCCCGATTCTTCGACTGCTCGGACCAGCGGGAGCTCGAGTTCTGCCATCCCGACAAGAACGGCGATGTCATCGGCTACGTCCCGAACACGGACGCCGAGTGGCTGACCCCGGCAACCCTGGAGGAGATCGAGCACGTGATCGTCAACCAGCCGGGCGACGCGCCGACGGTGATGAACTTCCAGGACAACTTCGGCAAGATCCTGGCGATGTCCGGGTTCGTGCCGAGCGCGGAGTTCTACGCCCCGGATCCGAGTCCCGACCTGCTCGGCACCCCGTTCGAGGGTGTGTTGATCCGGCAGCAGATCCTTGGCGAGTACGGCATCACCGATGTGGCACCCACGGCGGTGGCCTTCACGTCGACGGCCCTCACGACGGGGGTCGCCGGGACGGAGTACCGCTACGACGCGAACGCGACGGCCTTCCCGGGACCGATCGACTACAGCCTCGACACGGCTCCCTCCGGGATGACGATCAACGACGAGACAGGCGTGATCAAGTGGACCCCGCCTGGCGCCGGTAGCTACTCGGTACGGGTGCGGGCTTCCAACGGATCCAATCCGGATGCGGTGCAGTCGTACTCGATCGTCGTACCGCAGGTGATCCTGGACAACTTCAACCGGGCCAACGGCAAGCTCGGCAGCAAGTGGGGCGGGGTCACCGGCGGATACGCCATCGCCAACAAGCGGGTCGATGTCGGGAAAGGAGGTCTTGCCTACTGGAAGACCGCGTTCTCCTCGACTCAGGAGGCAGCGGTGACCTTGTCGAAGATCGACACCGCCGGCCAGAACGGCATCTTCTTGAAGGGAAACACGGACACCTCGAAGTTCAACGGCATCGTGGTCACCTACGACGCGAAGGCCAAGGCCGTCAAGGTGATCGTGCGTCGTGCCGGGAAGACACCGAGCGTCGTCGGGACCTTCAAGAAGACACTGGTCGACGGCAACAGGCTCAGTGCCCGGGCCGCCGCGAACGGGAGCGTCACGGTGCGTGTCAACGGCGTCTTGCTCGGCACCGCCAGCGCGGGTTCCTACTTCGTGAACCGTTCCGGCAACATCGGGGTGGTGTACACGTCAGCGAAGAACGCGTTCTTCGATGACTTCGGAGGCGGCAACGTCGCGGTCTAGGGCACGGGTCCACCGGGCCCGATGACCGATCGGCCTGGGGCACGGCGGGAGGTGCGGGATGATCCCCTCTTCCCGCCGTGACCCTCGGGTGGCGCCGCGGCGGCTCAGGGTGGTGCTACTCCCCGGGCTTTATCCATGGCGGCGGGGAACCCTCGCCCTCGCCCGGTCCACGGGGTACGCCAGCGGGCGGGCCGGGCGACGCGGGTGGTCCCTCGGTGTCTGGCGGAGAGTCGGGATCATCACCGGAGCCGTCCTCGGGGTCCTGGTCCGGTTGGTCAGGTTCGCTCACCGGACCGGACTCATCCGAGGCCGTTGCATTCGGCGTCTGGGATGGGTCGACGGGTGGACTCACCCCAACCCAGGGAGCTCGCCCGAACTCCGGGCGGAAGAACACGCCGTCGATCGCGAAGACGGACACGTCCCCGAATCGGCCGTACTCGACGGTCAGGGTCACCGACTTTCCGACGAGGCCCGATATCTCGTCCCGCAAGGTCTCGTCGACGCCGTCACCGTCGTAGTCGGTAGGGGCCTGGGTCGTCGCGAGATACCAGGGCACGCCGAAGTCGAGGGGGATCTCTTTGATGCAGTGGCCAGCATCACAACGCCTCAGCAACCCCGACAAGGCGCTCAGTTGACGTCGCAACGAGACGTCAGCGGCGGGCGGCGGCTCGGCTGTCGCGGGGCCGCCGGGGACGATGGAGATTTCCGGCGCCGCGACGACGATGTCGGCATTGGCATCGGCCAGCACGAGGATGGCCAAGAACGAGGCACCCGCGACTGCGATGCTCGCGCCTGCAACAACGCTCGTGCGCACGGGACGAGAGCGATGCGTCGCCATCAGCCGACAACTCCCGTCCCGGGCTCGTTCGTGCCCCGATTTCAACGGTCCCCCGAGTGGCTGAACCGTGCCTGTCATGAACCTGACAGAACCTTCACCTCGTCATTGACGGATTGACCGCCACACGATGGCAATGTAGGGCAGGCAGGGAGGCGGCATGCGGGCACTCGTGATTGACGACGAGGAAAAGATCGCTGGGTTCTTGAAGCGAGGACTCGAGGCGGCGGGATTCACCGTGCTCGTCGCCCGAGACGGCATGGCTGGCCTCGAACTGGCCCGTCAACACGAGGTGGACGTGGTGATCCTCGACCTTCGATTGCCCAGACTCTCAGGTGAGGACGTGTTGCGGGCCATGCGCCGGGAGGGCCTGACGGTGCCGGTGATCGTCTTGACGGCAAAGGACGCCGTCGCGGACCGCGTGTCCAACCTCGAGGCAGGAGCCGACGACTACCTCGTGAAGCCGTTCAGTTTCGCCGAGTTGGTGGCCAGAATCCGGCTGCGGGTGCGGACGCCGGGCCCGGGCCAGCCGACCGTCTGGGATGTGGGCCGGGTCACGCTCGACGTCCTGCGGCGGGAAGCCTCCGTTGGCGGGCTGCGCGCCGAGCTCACGGCCCGCGAGTTCGCGCTTCTCGAAACGTTCATGCGCCACCCCGGCCAGGTGTTGTCCCAGGTGCAACTGCTCGACCTCGTGTGGGGCTACGGCTTCGAACCCGCCTCCAACGTCGTGGAGGTGTACGTCGGGCGCTTGCGCCGCAAACTCGGCGACGACGTGATCGAGACGCTCCGGGGTGGCGGCTACCGAATGCGCGACGACTGATGGCATCACTCAGCGTCCGCGTCCCGGCGCTGGCGGCGCTGGTGCTGGCTTGCAGTGTCCTGCTCACCGCCGGGATCGCCTACCAGCTGTTGGTTGTGGCCGGGCAGCGCGACCTCGACCGTGGCCTGCTCGCCGAACGCGAGCGAGTGGCCCGGGTGCTTCCGCAGACCCTCGCCGCCGGTTCTGAATCCGGTTCTCGGATCACCTTGCGTCGGGCCGTCGCCGACTATCTGGCCGCCAACCCGCAGGGCGACGTCTACCTCGTCGTGGTCCGGTTCGGCCAAGACGTGCTCAGCGCTTCCGGAGGACCAGCGCCTTTGGTGGCGCTGCGAGAGCAAGGGGAGCTGCCGAGCGGACTCGTTGGGCAGATCGAAACCGTCGAAACGGCCGCCGGTGCGGTCCGGACACTCACGAGCGGGATCAACGTCGTCGGGTCGGACGCCGCACAACTTCAGGTCGTCGCGCTGCTGGAGCCGATTCGTGAGGATGCCTTGGCCGAGATCAGGCGACTCGCGATTGCTGGAGGACTCAGCGTCGTGATCGGCGGCCTGTTGCTCGCTGTGGTGTTGCGCCGGACCCTGGCACCGCTACGCACCCTCGCCAGGACCACTCGATCGATCGAACTGGGCGCATCGCCCAGCCCGCGGTTCGCTGCGGGCGGCGCCGGGGAAGTCGGCGTGCTGGCGGCTGAACTCAACCGCATGGTCGATCGTCTGGACGCCGCTCAACGGAGCCGGCACGACCTGTTCGCGGCGACCTCCCACGAACTGCGCACACCCATCACGATCGCACTCGGCTGCTTGGACACGATCTCCGAGACCGGACGCAACGACCCGGAGCTCGTGGCCGAGACCTTGACAACGGTGCGTCAGGAGATGGTCGGCATGGGACGACTCGTCGACGACCTGCTTGCCCTCGCCAGAGCAGAGGCCGACGACTTCGTCCGACTCGAGGCGGTGGACCTGGTGGAGTTCTTCGACGACCTCCGGATGAGGGTGTCGGGTCTGCGTATTCAGGGGTTGTCCTTTGATCCGATACCCGACGTCGTGGTGAACGCTGACCCGGGTCGGATCGGTCAGGCGATGCTCAACCTCGTGGTCAATGCGCAAATCCACAATCGGGTCGGTACGTCGGTGGTGACCGGTGCCGAGGACCGAGGAGACGCCGTCGGGCTCTTCGTCCGCGACGACGGCGGGGGTATTTCGGAGGACATTCGTGACCACGTGCTCACGCCGTTCGTAAGAGGACCGGCGGACCGCCACAGTTCGTCCACCGGCCTGGGCCTGGCCGTGGTGCACGCCATCGTCCAGGCCCACGGCGGTGATATCCAGATCGACTCGGGGTCGACCGGGACCACCGTAACGCTGATCATCCCAGCAGCCGGGCGGGGGCGGCACGCAACTGCTGGGACGATGGGCTAACGGCTCGGTCGCCTCAAGGCCGGCCGGGGGGGCCAGCATCGGCGGGCGGTCCCGCGTCGTTAGGTCGGCCGGCATCCGAGGGGGGTCCGGCCTCTGGGGGCGGCCCTAGGTCGCCCGGAGGTCCGGGGTCAGACGAGGATTCGTCCTCGCGACCGGATCCGCCGGGCTCTACGAACGCGGGCGGGCCTTCCCGCGTTCCGCCTTCGTCGGCACCTTGGCCGGCGAAAGTCTGCAACCACGCATGGACGCCGTCCGGGCATCCGGTCCCATCCGTGGGCGGGGGCTCGACGTCACCCCGGAGCCCGAAGTCGGCTGTCGCGACTTCGGCAACCAGGCAGCCGCGTCCGGGGTGCTCCTCAACGGCTTCGGCGAAGGAACGCACGATGTCGCCCTGTGTGAGCTCGCCGTTGACGGAGTCTGGCTCCTCGGTGATCGTGATCGTCTGCTGCTCGCCGCCGAGTGTGTACGTCAGAGTGCCGGTCCCGTCACCGTTGTCGGTGAAGGTCACGTGCGTCAGCGGATCCTGATCGGCGAACGGGTCGTGCGGCGCTGGCTCAGGGGCCTCCTCGGTCAACTCATGGGAAGAAACGGCAACCAGTTCTTCGGTGGCGCTTGGGGCCTGAGCGACGCCGGCCACGGCTGCGCCGACCCCGACTCCGGTGGCGGCGGCGCCGATGAGGGCGACGGCCCAGCGTGTGGGTCTAGGCATCTGGATTCAGTCCTCTCGATCCGGTACTGGCTCCAGTCTGTGCCCCGTGCCTGACGGCCCCCTGAGGGCGAGGTGACGGAGTTGTCAGGAGACGGTCAGTTGTGCGGCGCAGCTCGACTTCACCAGACCCCCGTGCGGCCCGTTCGGCGGTGGTGTTGGTGGTTCTGAGTGACACACCCTAAGCCCGACGGCACCCGCAGAACAGGCAACGCGAACCCGCACCGCTCCTATACTGGCGGCGATGGCCGAGCCGCCAACCCGAAACCGTCAATCGACTCTCGATCAAGAGGCGCTGACCGGCAGGCATCCGGATCAGCCCCCAGCGGCCTCCGGTGATGCGTCGGCGTCCTTCACCAGCCTTCGAAACAGAGAGTCACCATGTCTAAGCGCAATGCCAGATCGATCCTTGCCCTGACGCTCGCCGCCGCGGCGCTCGGACTCGCCCTCGTCGGGTGTGCCGATCGAGGAGCCGATCAGGCCGACAGCTCGACCAGCGAAACCCAGACCGCGCCCAACGGTGACGTGTTCAACGCGGCCGACGTCCGATTCGCGACCGAGATGATCCCGCATCACGCACAGGCGATCCAGATGGTGGTGCTGGCCGAGGGGCGGCCGCTCGACCCCGAGGTCGCGGATCTCGCGGCCGCGATCCGCGACGCCCAGGTGCCCGAGGTCGAGTCGATGACCACCTGGCTGACCGACTGGGGTCAGGAGATCCCTGAGACCAGTCTCGATCATGGCAACGCGGGGCACGACATGGAGACCGGCGAGATGCCCGGGATGATGAGTCAGGACCAGATGAACTCCCTTGCCGGAGCCTCGGACGCGGAGTTCCAGAAGCTGTGGCTCGAGATGATGATCGAGCATCACCTGGGTGCCGTGACGATGGCCCAGGCCGAGCAGGCTGACGGGGTGTTCGAGGACGCGATCTCGTTGGCCGGCGCGATCGAGAACGCTCAACTGGCCGAGATCGCGGTGATGGAAGGACTGTTGACCTATACCCCCTAGGGGTATAGTGGCGCCATGAACGTCAAGACCATGGCGGCCAGCGCGACACTGCACTGCCTGACCGGGTGTGCGATCGGGGAGATCGCGGGCCTGGTGATCGGTACGGCCGCCGGGTTGGGGAACGTCACGACGATCGCGCTGTCGGTGACGCTGGCGTTCGCCTTCGGCTATGCGCTGTCGACGCTGCCGCTGCTCAAGTCCGGCCTGACGGTGCGCACAGCACTCAGCGTCGTCCTGGCAGCCGACACGTTGTCGATCCTGACCATGGAGATCGTGGACAACTCGGTGATGGCGGCCATCCCCGGAGCCATGGATGCGGGCATGGTCAACCCGGTCTTCTGGGTCGGGATGATGATCGCGCTGAGTGCGGCGTACGTCGCGGCATACCCCGTGAACGTCTACCTGTTGCGCCGTGGGCGCGGGCATGCGCTCATGCACGGGCTGCACGGTGCGACCGAGGTGACCGGCTTCCGGCGTCGGATCCCGGCATTCGGAACGGGCGCGTTGGCGGCCGTGATCGTGGCGTTCCTGCTCGGCGGGCTGCTGGTCTCGATCGCAGCCGACACCGCCCCAGAGGGCACCGGTCACTCCGCCAGCGCCGCCACCCCCGCCGCCGCTGTGACCACCCCCTGAGCCCACTCCGCGGGCTGCAGTTGCATCACATGATGAAGCGACGCGGTCTAGACTGGGCGCTCGCGCAAGGCCCAGCCGGGATTGAGCAGCCGGGAGTGAGCAGCCGGGAGTGAGCATGGAGCCGATCAAGCCGGTCAAGCCGATCAAGCGAGCGCCGGTCGGAGGAGACTGGATCGGCCAACACCGCGGCGCCGTGCGCACCGTCGCCGTCCTCGCGGGCATCGCCGGGGTCGTGATGAACATCATTCACGAGGGTGGCCACCGACACATCATCAGCATGGTGATCGGCACCCTGTTGCTGTTGTTCGCCGTGCTCGCCTGGAACGCGCCCAACCGCGCTCCGCGCCCGCCGCGCTACCCCGAGCGCTTCGACAAGCCCCGACCGTGACCCGCTAGATCCAGCGCTCGAACCACATCCGGTCGGCCCAGTCGGAGTGGCTGATCAGCTCGTCGGTCCAGATCGGCCACATCCACGCGAAGCACACCAGCACCAAGATCACGAAAGCGCCCGCGACGATGACCCCGGTCGTACGCCGTCGCGAGGGCAGGCGGGACGGCCCGACCAGCGCCCCGATCAGCAAGGTGAGCGCAAGGATCGTGAACGGCAGCGTCGCGACCGCGTAGAAGCTGAAGATCGGTCGGTCGTCGAACCGGAACCACGGCAACCAGGTGGCTCCAGCCCCGATCACGGCCAGCCCACACCGCCAATCGCGCGCGCCGACCCAGGCGAACAGCGCATAGAGCAGCGCGATCGCTCCGCCCCACCACACGACCGGGTTGCCGATCAACAGCACCTGACGCAGG
>JAKFXV010000317.1 GCA_021731205.1 Nocardioides sp.
GGCGTGGAGTCGAACACACAGAAGACGAGCAGCACGATCGCGCCCACGAACGGGATCAGCACGATAAGGAACCACCAGCCCGAGCGGTCAGTGTCGTGCAGGCGTCGAATGGTGACGGCCAACCCGGGCAAGAACAGCGCGACCGCCACGATGAACTGGAGCAGTCCCGTTCGTGATCCGAAGAGGTCATCGGTCCCGATGATCGCGTCGACGATCGACGCCACGAGCGAGAGCAGGAACTGGAACAGCACGAACCACCAGAACTCAGACCGTCGGGCGCGCCCGTCGAAGACGGTGTACTTGCCGAGGACTGTTGAGACCGACTCACCGAATGTCATGTCTCGGATCCTACGTGCGAAGCACCTTGGCCATCGGTTTTCCCTTGGCCAACTCGTCGACCAGCTTGTCCAGGTAGCGGATCTGCTGCATGAGTGGGTCCTCGATGTTCTCGACTCGGATCCCGCACACGACGCCGGTGATCAGCGCAGCGTTCGGGTTGAGCACGGCGTCGGCGAAGAAGTCCTCGAACGTCGTCTCCTCGGCCAGATGCCGGCTCAGCGCGGCGTCGTCGAAGCCGGTGAGCCACCCGATGACCTCGTGCAGCTCCGCCGTGGTACGACCCTTCCTTTCGACCTTGGTCACGTAGTGCGGATAGACCGCCGCCACGGGAATCTTGAAGATCCGGCTCACCCAACGCACCCTAACCCCCGCCGAGGCGTCACAAACACGCGTCGAGACGTCACAAACACGCCGACGGGTCGTTGGTCCCGATGGTTGCGACCCTTCGGCCGGTGTTCGCGGCTCAGTCGCGCACCACGATGAAGCCATGACGCACCAGGTTGAAGCAGGCGCCGTCGTCGTGGCCGTCGATGGATCGGAGCATGGCGAACGCGCCCTCCACTGGGCGGCCGACCAGGCCGCACTCGAACATCGCCCGCTCTTAGTGGTCTCTGTCGGTGGGGCCGAGACCGGGCCCATCATGGATCGTGCTGCCGACGAGGCGCGGCGGCTGCACCCGGAGCTGGTCGTCCACGCGCTCTCGAGGTACGGCGACCCGCGCAGCATCCTGCTCGAACTCTCGACGCAGGCGCACCTGATGGTCCTGGGTTCCCGGGGCCGGGGCGCGTTGACGAGCCTGCTGTTGGGATCGGTCAGCTCCGCCGTCAGCGCCCACGCAGAGTGCCCGATCGTGGTGTGTCGCCCGGTGCCTGTTCGCACGGGGGGCCGCGGCATCGTAGTCGGCGCCGATGGCACCGGGCAGTCGCTCCCGGTCATCGAGTTCGCATATCAGCAGGCCTCGGTGCGGAGGCTCCCGCTGACGGTGCTGCATGTGTACTGGGATGCCGTCGCGGCAGCCGCCGGCTTCCGCCGCGACTGGAGCGTGCCGCTCAACGCCGCGGACCTGGAGGAACTCAAGACCGTGCTGGGCGAGTCGGTGGCGGGATTCGGCGAGAAGTACCCCGACGTGCGCGTCACCCTCAGCCTCAAGCACGGCCTCGTCGATGAAGCGATGAACCCGCGGCAGGGTGCCTGGGATCTGATCGTCGTGGGCCGGCATCCGATGGACTCGACCAGCCGGATCCTCGCGGGAACGATGGCGACCGCAGTCCTCGAACGGGCCTGGGCCACCGTCGCCGTCGTCCCCGAGGCGCCCTAACCCGCTGAGGCGTCACCTAATTTTGCCGAGACGTCACAAACACGGCGCGAGGCGTCACAAACACGACGCGAGGCGTCAGTTACATGCCCGGGATCTCCTGCGCCTCGTGCACTTCGATCTCGCAGCCGCCAGGCATGTTCAGATGAGGGTGGCCGTCCGCGAACGCCAACGCCGCTTCAAGGCTGGCCGCCTCGACGATGCTGTAGCCCGCAACCTCGCGGGTGCTGGGGGAAGTGCCGTTCGCGGTGACTCGGACGCCACCGGACAGCGGCGCGCCGAAGTCGACCATCGATTCGCCGACGCGCCCGGCCCAGCCCATCCACGCGGCCATCTCGGCTTCCATCTGCTCCGGCGTCGCGGGCGTCGCCTCGGCCGGGGTCATCGGTGCGTGGTAGATGAATACGTACTTGCCCATGCTCGATCCTTCTCTCTGATAGACGGACCGACCCTGTGCCCGGTCCGCATTGGTGTTGGTGCTGAGGCTGTTCAGGCGCGCATCGGCGTGCGTCCGGCGTACGCCGCCAGCCGGTCGACCGCATCGGCGCCTGCGGCCGGAGTCAGCTCGTCGGCAAAGGCAGTGCCTCGGCCGCCGGGGATGACGGTCTCGGCCAGCCCGGCGACGTACGCCACGACCTCGTCGGACACGCACAACGTCTGACCGGAGCCCTGGGCGAGGTCCCATCCGTGCAGGAGCAACTCGACCGGCAGGATGCTCGCTGCGTACGACGCCGGAAGCTCGCCGCCGAATCCGGGGACCGTGCCCTCCATGTCGACCGTGCGCCAGGCATCGATCGCTTGTCCCGTCATCGTCGAGATCCGGTGCTCGAGCGAGCCTGATTCGGGATTGGTGACGGTGCCGCCGGCCATCGCACCCAACTGGACGAGAGATGTCATCAGGTGGGTGGCGACCTCGTGGCAAGTGAAGTCGGTGCACGGCGTTGCTCTCGGCTGATCCTCCGGGGTCAGCTTGCGAAGCACCGGCTGGATCACCGCGAGCACCGCCTCCGTGGCCACCACGGGCGTCAGGTCTGCGGGCGCCCAGGCCCACTCGTCCGGCCCGGCGTCACCGGTCGCGACCAACTGCTCCAGTCGCGCGAAGAAGTGCTTCCAACCCTCCTCGTGCAGCGCCGCCTGCTCGGCGGTCAGGCCTTCGTGGACCAACGTGACCCTGGTCCCGCCGTCGGCGGGTTCGAGCGTGATGGTGACCGTCGATGCGTCGTACGGCAGGTCGGCGTCGCCGTCCCAACCCCAGCCGAACACCAACCGCTCACCGGGTACGACGTCGCGGAACGTCCCGCCGGCCCGGTGCCCCGGAGTGACCGTCCAGCGGAAGCCGCCGCCCGCGCGGAGGTCGACGACCGCCGTGACCGTCTGCCAGCGTCGCAGCCGCTCGGGATCGGTGATCAGCGCGAATGCCTCGTCGGGCGTCACGGGCAGCAGAACGGACTTGGTGTAGCTCATCGGTTGGCTCCTCAGGGTGTTCGCGTCGGCGACGAGCTGGTCGAGCTCATCGGTCCAGAACTTGTCGATCTCGGCTTGCAGCGTGCGCAGTCCCCCGGGGCGGACCCGGTAGATCCGTTGCCGGCCGACCCTCTCCGCCTCGACCAGTCCCGCATCGGCCAACACCAACAGGTGCTGGGAGATCGCCGACCTGGTCACCGGGAACTCGGCCGCAACCTCGCTCACCGTCATCGGTCGTGCCGCCAGCAACTGCAGGATGCGTCGTCGATTGGGCTCCGCGGCTGCGCTGAAAGCGTCGCTCATCCCGCAATACGTTAGTGAGGACTAACCTATTTGTCCAGATGCCTCTGCGCAACGTCATACGAAGTGGTCGCCATAGCCGCCACGACGTATGACGTCCGGCGGGGGGCAGTCCGGAAGGCGCCGACGTTCAGCGTTCGGCGGCGGCCTTGATCTCGTCCAGCGAGGTGAGTACGGCGGCCTCCCACGTGTCAGCGACAAGGTCACCCCACCACTGCCCGAGACCCCACAGGTCGGTGCCGAGCACGCCGTCGTACGCCAGTGTCGTCACACCCTCGGACTCGGTGAACGTGAAGGTCTCCTCGACCTGAGGCACCGGCCCGCGCACCAGGGAGAACGAGATCGCCGACGGCTCATCGAGTACGACGGACTCGACGGTCACCGCGGTGAGTGGACCCAGGGGAGTGCGGTGCGCGGCGAGGACCGTGGTGCCGGAGCGCTCGAGGATCTGCACCTTCGCGCGCATCGCCCGCGTCTGTCGCTCGGCGTACGGCGCCGCCGCGGCCGCGAACACCCTCTCCCGCGGCGCCGCAACCTCCACCCTCAGGGGCCCCAGCGGCCGGGTCCGCCGCCCCACGCCGAGGTCGACCGAAACCGCACCCGTGACCAACCCGACGAACAACGCGCCGAGACCGCCGGAGACGGCGGCCACACCGAGGCCCACCAGGCGGACGGGCCTCACGGAGCGACCGGTGGCTTCGACGCCACGATCACGACATACCCCAGCACCCCGTCGCGCACGGCCTCCCGAGCCGCCGCGAGTACCGGACCCACCCGGCCGAAGTCGACCCCGGCCTCTTCCAGCGACGCGCGCGCCGTCATCCGCAGCACCTCCAGTCGCGACTCGATCTGCGAGATCATCCGCGCCAACGCCGCGGGCCGCTCCGTGACCGAGTCCACGACCAGCCCGGCCTCGGTCAGCAGGGAGGCGTACTCCGACGACGTGCGCGCATCCGCCACGCACGCGATCCACGCGTCCAGCGACTGGAGCAGCGGCGGCAAGAGCGCCCGTGAGGCTGTCACGTCCGAGAGCCCGAGCCGCCCACCAGGCCGCAGCACCCGCGCCATCTCGGCGACCGCCGTCGGCTTGTCCGGAAACGTGCACAGCGCACACTCGGTCACCACCGCGTCGACGCTCGCCGACGGCAGTGGCAGCGCCTCCGCGTCACCCAGATGAAACGCGACGCGATCGCCGAGCCCCTGTGAAGCGGCGGACGAGGAGGCCAGCACGACATTGGACGCCGACAGATCTACCCCGTCGACCCTCACGTCGTACGACGTCGCGGCCAACAGCGCCGTCGTACCCAACCCCGACGCGACGTCCAGCACCCGCTGCCCGGGCGCCAAACCGAGCTCCGCGAGCAACGAACGGGTCAGCGCGAGCCCTCCCGGGTGATAGGAGTTGCCCAGCACGAGCGACAGCAGGTCGGAGGAGTAGCCGGTCACGCAACAGGCCTTGACCTCCTCGGCACCCCCCAGTGAGGGCACCAAGGAGCTCATGGCGTGACCTTCGAGCCGTACGGCCCCTCGACCAGCAGCGGCAGCAGCGGCAGCGCGTTGGGCACCACCGGCGAAACCGGGACCCCGCTCATCGCTGCGCGCACCTCCTCGCGATACCCCACGGAGTTGTAGGCGCAGAACGGGATCAGCCGTCCGTCCGGCGTGATCTCCTCGACACAGCACTTCATCAGCTGCCGCACATTGAGCGTGTAGGGGTCCTGGAAGTCCTGCACCACGATCATGAAGGCGTTGTCGGTGATGCCGGCCAGCGCCTCGGGCAGGTTGACCCCGCACGCATCCGCACAGTCGAGCGCCTCGGCCACCGCGGTGAGCCGCGACATGTTGGTCTCACTGCCGACGAACGCCGACGCGCTCCACAGCTTCTCCAGCGCCTCGCGGATCGCGTAGTCCGGCACGACCCGGTTGGCGATGTAGTCGAGATAGTCCTCGACGTGCAGCAGCCGTGGGATCGGGACCAGTCCGAAATCCTCGTCGTCGGGATGCCCCTGGGTGATCAGGTAGGTGATCGAGCGGCAGCTCGGCGCGCAGCACGGCACCGGGAAGAAGTCGTCGGTCGTGAACCACTGCGGCAGCTGCGCCGCGATCGCATGGAGTACGTCGGAGTTGGTCAGCCGTTTCAGCGGATCGAACTCCAAGTGTCGCCCTGCGTGCGTGACGGGCTGGAACGCCACGGAGCGTACGGCGGGGTGGATCAGGCCGTGCCGGATGACCGCGCCGATCTCGTGCTCGTTGACCCCCTGCTCGATCGCCGCGACCAGGGTCACCATCAGCCCGACCTCGGCACAGTTGTCGAGCGCGCGCTGTTTGATCTCGCGCAGATCCCGACCGCGGATAGCCGTGTGCGTGGCCTCCTCCAGCCCGTCGAACTGGAGGTAGATGCTCACCGGCCGGCCGGGCTGGTTGCGCCGACCCAGCTCGGCGACGAAGTCTTTGTCCGAGGCCAGGCGGACACCGTTGGTGTTGATCGTGACGGTGCCGATCGGCCGCGCCAGGGCCAGGTCGACCATGGCCAGGATGTCCTTGTGGATGGTGGGCTCCCCGCCCGAAAGCATCACCACCTCGGGCTCGCCCTCCGCTGCGACGAACGCGTCGAGCATCGTGGCGCACTGCTCCAGGGTGATCGAGTAGCCGTCTGGCCCCTTGTCACGCGGCGTCCCCGAGTCGGCGAAGCAGATCGGGCAGTCCAGGTTGCAGCCGGTGTTGACCTCGATCAGGCCGAGGCACGCGTGCTGCTTGTGCTCGGGGCACAGCCCGCAGTCCGACGGGCACCCGTCCTTGACCTCCGTCTGGGTCTGCAGTGGTCGGGTGCCGGGCTTGTTGAACCGCTGGATGTCGACGTACATCTGCGCGTCGCCGTACACCCTGGCCTCGAACTCCCCGTGCTCCCGGCAGCGCTTGCGCAAGAACACCTGGTCGTCGCGGACGTTGACCTCCGCGTCGATCGTGGCCTTGCAGACCGGGCAGATCGAGCGGGTGAGCTCGAGGAACACTTCGTCGCGCTCGCGGCCGGTCATGGCGGTGATCGTATGCCGACCCGGACCTGGATGTGCCCGCCGCGCAGGCTCCAGCTCTCGACGTCGCTGGCCTCGCGCTCCAGGAGTTCCCACGGCCGGGCCGTGGGGTCGGAGCCACCGAGCGCGCAGGCGATCCGCGCCGCGGGTGCCGCCAAGCGGGCTCGCCCGACGGGGAGCTGCATGTCGACGACCGCGACCCGACCGCCATCTCGCAGCAGGGCCGTCGCCTGCCGCCATGCGATCGGCCACTGCGGCATCAGCGACAAGGAATAGGTGAACAACACCGCGTCGTACGCCGTCGCCGGCGCCGCCGCCTCGATAAGTCGATCGCGGGGTAGTTGGGTGGCGTCGGCGTGGATCAGCACGACGCGGTCGAGCTCGGGGAACTTACGGCGCGCGACGCCCAGCATCGCCGGGGAGCGATCGACGCCGACCACCCGTCCCATGGGGCCGACGCTGTCGAGCAGCCTCCCGAAGTTGAGCCCGGTCCCGCAGCCGACGTCGAGCACCCGGTCCCCGGACCCGAGTCGCAGCGCTGAGATCGCCACGTCGCGGCCGACGGCATACACCCGCTCGCCCGCCAAAACGTCGTACCACCGCGCCATGCGGGCATACCGATCCACGCTCCGGAGTCTGCCCTCCCGGTGGTTGAGGAGCGAGCGAAGCGAGCGTCTCGAAACCCGGATCCACGTTCAGCGATCCCGCAGCAGCCGAACGAGAGCGGTATAACCGCGAGCCCGCGCGTGCTCGAGCGCCGTCACGCCGTCCCGGTCGGGGATCGAGCGATCGGCGCCGGCGGCGAGGAGCAGGCGCACGATCCGCTGGTGGTCAGCCCCGCCGTCACCGAGGATGACCGCTTCGAGCAGGGCGGTCCACCCGAGATCGTTGACGTGGTTGACGTCGAGGCCCGTCTCGAGCACCCGCCGTACGTACGCAACATGCCCCCGCTCGCTGGCGGGAATCAACGACGTGCCTCCGAAGCGGTTCACGATGCCCAGGTCGGGCTTGGCCGGAAGCAGGGTCTCGAGCATCGACACGCTCCCGGTCACCCCGGTGACCAGCCACGGGGTGTCGTGCCGGTCGTCCAGGGCGTTTGGGTTCGCGCCCATCGCGACCAGCAGCCTCGCCGCGTCATCCCGGCCCTCGCTGACCGCGAGCAGCAGCGCCGTGCGTCCGAAGGAGTCGCGAGACTCGAGGTCGGCACCGGCTCGCAAGGCGCGGGCCAACCGATCGGCATCCCCGGCGCCGGCCGCCCGGAGCAGCGCGGCATCGGGATCAGTGATCCGGGTCGGCCGGAGCGCCGCGATCAGCGCTGCCTCCAGCGCGGCGTACCCCCGTTGCCGGGCCATCTCCAGCGGGGTGAGCCCCTCCGAAACCGACACCCGATTGAGTTCGACCCCACCCGCGACCAGGGCCCGGACGGTGTCGACGTAGGTGCTCGTGTCGGCGCCCAGCCAGACGGCCTCGTGGAGGGCTTGGTAGCCGATCCGGTTCACGTGGTTCTTGTCGATCCCGGCTGCGAGGAGGCGACCGACCACAAGCGCGTGTCCGCGTTCGGCAGCGCGGATCAGGCCGGTGCCGTTCCAGCTGTCCAGGCTGTTGACCCGTGCCCCATTGCTCAGGGTCAGATTCAACAGGTCGAGGTAGCCCTCACTGGTCGTGATGAGGTACGACGACTGCTCGGTGTCGTCCTTGGCGTTCACGTCCGCACCGCGCTCGATGAGGGTCCTCGCTCGTGGCACGTCGTTCGCCCAGGTTGCCTCGCGCAACAGCTCGTCGAGCGCTTCCTGCTCAGCCTCGCTGCGAGGTTGCGGGGTCATGGGAGGGCTCTCGATTGACGGTGTCGACGAGGTGGGGTTACTCGAGCCGGCCGGGTCGGGTCCAGCAGCGACCGGCGGGTCCGCCCCGCACGCCGTCAAGTCGACGACGGCTGCGGCGATGAGGCCCACCCGGGGACGCGAGGTGCGATACATGGTGGGTTCAGTCTGCCCCGTGTCGAGGCCCTGCGAGCCGAGCAAGCGGGGACTGCCCCTCCTCAGCCACCCGTGGCGGCGGGCAGGCGAACGACGAACTGCGAGCCGCGCGGGCTGTTCGGTTCGTACGCCGTCGTCCCGCCGTTGGCCTCGGCGAGTCCCCGCACGATCGACAACCCGAGCCCGGTGCCACGCTCGGCTCGGGTGCCGGGGGTGTCGGCCCGGGCGAAGGTGGAGAACAGTCGCGGCACGAACTCCTCGGGAACCCCGGCGCCCTGGTCGAGCACTCGGATCTCGACGAGGTCCCCGACCCGCGCGGCGAGGATCTCGATCGGCGGCTCGCCATACTTGAGGGCGTTGAGGACGTAGTTGTCCAGGATCCGCCGCAAGTGGTTGCGGTCGACGAGCACCGTCAGGTCGCGCGGGCAGGTGAGGTTGATCGGTGTCTGGGTGCTGATCGCCTCCAGGCAGTCGCGGATCGCATCGGCGACCCAGATCGTCACAGGCCGGGTGGCCAGGCCGCCGCCGTCGATGGAGGACAGCATGAGCAGGTCGTCGATCAGTTCCGACATGTGCTTGGTCTGGCGGTTGATCACGCCGACCGCGCGCTCATGGGCCTTCTCGTCGAGACGCTCGCCCTGTTCGGCGAGCAGTTCGGCGTAGCCGGAGATCGCCGTGAGCGGGGTGCGCAGATCGTGGGCGGCGACGTCAAGGAACCGACGTACCGACTCATTGGCCGCGCGCAGCCGGGTCTCGCTGACTCGCAGGTCCGCAGTCATCTGGGTGGCGATTCCGACGGCCCGACGACGACTCGTCGCAAGGGCGATGAACAGGCCCGCCACCAGTCCGGTGAGCGCAGTGCCGGAGACGGCCAGCGAGATCGGCGTTGCCAGGTCGGGGGTGATCGGGGTGTCGGTCACCAAACGCCAACGCCGGCTGCCGACGTCGATGTCCGCGTGGTTGGTGTAGTCCGACATCGGTCTGCCGACCACCCAGCTGGTGACGGGGGGGCGATTGAAGGGTCTGCCGATCGTCGGGCCGGCGTCATAGACAGAGACCGGCAGGGCGCGACGATCCTGGACGGTCTGCTCGAGCATCGCTCTGGAGTCGAAGACCGCCACGACCACGCCGAGGAAGTGCCGCCTTCGGGCCGGGGCCGTGACCGGCACCGGGCTTTGGTCGTACACCGCCAGCATCAACAAGAAGCCTTGTGTGTCGGGGGGCTGAACCAGGGTGACCGGTCGCGACGCGGAGATCTCGCCGCTGTCGCGGGCGAACTGCATCGCGCGGCGGCGGATGGGTTCGGAGGCGATGTCGAAGCCGAGTGCCCTGCTGTTCGGGTCGAACGGCTCGACGTACTCGATGACGACGTGGTCCACGTCCGGGTTGGGCGAGCCGACCCGGAAGGCCGGCACCTTGCGACGGATCTTTCGCTCGTACGACGCCAGGTCCTCGCGGGACACCGCACGGTCGAAGGTGATCGAGGTCGCCCCGGGGTTGCGCTGGGTCAGGCCCTGGATGTCGACGAGTCGTCGAAACGTGGACCGGCTCAGATCGGGCTCGCGGGCGAAGTCGGCCCGAAGTCCGAAGAGGGCCTCGGAATAGCCCGATAGTTGGCTGTCGATGGCAGCCCCCGTCGCGACCAACCGGCGATCGGTCTCTTCGGATGCGTCTTGGACCTGGAGCTGGTAGGCCCAGATCGCGATCATCGCGGTGATCACGAGCCCCGTGGCGACCCCACCGAGCAGGATCACTGGCGAGGTCAGCCGGGCCCGGTTGGCAGGCGCGTCCGATCGCTCCCGGGGCATGTTCTCAACGTACGATATGGAGGTCTCACAACCCGGTCGACGCGTCCTGTCTCGGTGGTGATCGTGTTCCTCGTTCGCACTTCGGTGGGCCTGATTCTGACGGCTCTGTTGGCTGCCTGCGCCGCGGTGCCGAGCCCGACGGCCGAGGACGACGCCCTCACGATCGGTTTCGTGTTCATCGCCGACGGTGACGACCTGGGCTACAACCAGGCGATCTATGAGGGCAGTGAGGCGCTGGCCCGAGCCCTTCCCGACACCCGGGTGCTGCGCCGCTCGTTCGTGCCCGAGGGTGGCCATCTTGCCGAAGAGGCGATGGAGGAGCTGATCGACGACGGCGCTTCGATCCTGTTCGCCACCAGCTACGGCTACCGGGAGGCGGCGAGGCGGGTGGCCGAGCGCCACCGCGACGTGACGGTCCTGCACCAAGGGGGAATCGAGGGAGAGCCTCGCCTGTCGAACTTCGGCACCTATTGGGGCACGATCGAGGATCCGGTCTACCTCGCGGGCATCGTCGCGGGAGGCGCGACGGAGACCGGCAGGCTCGGGTTCGTGGCCGCCTTCCCGATCCCGGCCGTGCTCAACAACATCAACGCCTTCTTGTTGGGCGCGCGCAGCGTCCGTCCGGACGCCACGGTTCGGGTCAGGTTCACGGGCAGCTGGTGCGCGCCCACGATCCAGAAGACGGCGGCCTTGGAGCTGCTGGACACGGGCGTCGACGTGTTGACCCAGCACCAAGACTGCACCCGGACGATCCTGGAGGTCGCCGAACGGGCCGGGGTCTTCTCGGTCGGCTATCACCAAGACGGCTCCGAGGAGGCTCCCGAGGGCTATCTGGTCGGTGCGGTCTGGACGTGGACCGATGTGCTGGTCGACATCGTCCGCACGATCCGATCGGGTGATTTCCCGGCGAGCCCCTACAACGGCGACTTCCGTGGGGGGTACGCCACTGGCGACAACCCGTTCGTGTTGTCGGAGATGAGCTCGCTGGTGCCGCGTGAGAGCCGGGCGATGGTGCGAGCTGCCGAGCAACGGCTGCTCGACGGCTGGTCCCCGTTCGCCGGGCCGCTGGCGGATCGGGCCGGTCGCGAACGAGTCCCGCCCGGGCGCACGCCGACCCGGCAGGAGATCGAGGCGATGGACTACGTCGTGGAGGGCGTTCTCGGGGCGGTCCCGCCGCGCTGAACCTGGTTTTCGGGGCAGCCGCGCGCTCAAGGCTCCTCGGTTGGCCGCCGAAGATCTCAGTGTCGGCCCCGACGGTGAGAGGAACCAACCGATGAGCCACATCCTCGTCGTCGAAGACGACGCGGACATCCGTGACTACCTGTCCTTCCGGCTCGAGCTGGACGGCCACCGCGTCACGACCGCGACCGACGGTCTCGAGGGGCTTTCGGCGGCCCAGGCGGAGCCCCCGGACCTGATCCTGTGCGACTGGATGATGCCGCGGATGACCGGTCTCGAGCTGTGCCTGCAGGTGAGCGACGACCCCGAGCTGGGGGGTACGCCGGTGATCATGCTCACCGCGCGGTCGCAGGAGATCGACGTCGAACGCGGCTTCGCGGCGGGCGCGGCCGACTACCTCATCAAGCCGTTCAGCGCTGTCGAGCTGAGCAGCCGGGTCGCCCGGGCACTGCGGCCCCGTTCGCGCTGACGGCATGCCATGGTTGAGCTGAGCTTCGCGGCGCTGATCTGGATCGGCGCAACCTTGGCGATCATCGGGTTCGTCATGATCGCGGCCACCTTGTTGGCACTCACTCAGGAGCGGGCTTCCCGCGGTCGGCGCGAAGCGGCCGCAACGGCCCAGCGGCGGCGGGTCTTCGCGATGCTCGGGTCCACCGAGTACCGCTCCGACCTCACCGGAGTTCCGGACCGGGTCGTCGGCAACCTGTTGTGGCAGCTGCGGGGCCGCGACAAGCAGTTGCTCGCCGAGGCGGTGCGCCGCGACGGCAGGGTGGTCGGTTGGCGGCAGCAGACGCATGCTTGGTCCGCGCGACGCCGGGCCCAGGCTGCGCAACTGTTGGGGATCGTCGGAGATCCAGCTGCAGTGAGTGACGTGGAGCGGCTGATAGGTGACCGGGATTGGCGGGTTCGCGTGTCCGCGGCCCGCGCCGCCGGCACGCTCGGCGACGTGTCGTTGGCGGGGACGTTGCTGGAAGCCGTCAGTGACCGCAAGCGACCGGTTCCGGCCGGAGTGGTGGCGTTGGCGATCGCCCGGCTCGGGCAGGAGGCGGACCTGGCCCTTCTCGCCGGCATCGGGCACGCGGATCGGCGTACTCGACTGTTGAGCACGCGGATGGCGCCGTCGGTGGGCGTGCCGCACCTGGTCGAACAGGTGTTGGTGCAGCGGGCCGAGGTCGAGACCGATCAAGAGGTGCGGGTCGCACTCTGCGAAGGATTGGGCCGGGTCGGCCAGCCCGAGGAGGCGGAGCCGGTGCTCACCACGGCTTTGCGCGACCCCGACTGGCGGGTGCGCGCGAGCGCAGCCCGAGCGCTCGGATTGATCGGGGCCCACGATGCCGACGACGAACTGGTGCGCGCCCTGCACGACGAGCGGTGCGAGGTGCGCAACGCCGCTGCCGGGGCGCTGCTTGCCCTGAGGATCGAGGCGGGGGAGTGCTGCGAGCGGGCCCGCTCGTCCATGGGCACGGCCAGGTGGAGCGCGTGGGCGGTGGCGCCCCGCCGGCGCGGTCCCGTCGGCCATGCTCCGCG
The DNA here is from genome assembly GCA_021731205.1 of Nocardioides sp. Lineage (GTDB taxonomy): Bacteria > Actinomycetota > Actinomycetes > Propionibacteriales > Nocardioidaceae > Nocardioides. The sequence goes on from JAKFXV010000317.1 coordinate 12,941, forward strand.
GCCCCGCGAGGAGTACGCCCGCGCGGTCGGGGTGCGGGGGGCCGTCGATGTCTGACGCGGTGATGATCTTCAACTGGTTCGTGCTGATCTACTTCATCGTCTTGGGAGTCAGCCAGCTCGTCTTGATCGCCTTGGCGGCCGACGACATCGTCCGGGCGCTGCGCTGGTCGCCGACCGATGCCCTGGACGACCAGTTCGCCAACCCGCTGACGCCGGGCGTCTCGGTCCTCATGCCGGCGTACAACGAGGAGGCGGGGATCGTCGAGGCGAT